>QILX01000314.1 GCA_003232175.1 Hyphomicrobiales bacterium
CGGTCCAGTCCGGATCCTACGGCATTGGCGTCAGCCGCCTGGTCGGAGCCATCATCGAAGCCAGCCATGACGAGGCCGGCATAATATGGCCTGAAGCCGTGGCGCCGTTTGAAGTGGCGATCATCAATTTGAAAGCCGGAGACCCGCAAACCGAGGCCGCCTGCGCCGGCCTTGAGGAAAAGTTCGACAATGCAGGCTTACGGGTCATTCACGATGATCTGGGCGATCGCGCCGGCGAGAAGTTTGCTCGCGCCGACCTCATTGGGACACCTTGGCAGATTATCATTGGTCCACGCGGATTGAAGTCTGGCGACATCGAAATTAAGTACCGCCGTACCGGTCACCGCGAGACCCTGACGCTTGAGGCCGCACCGGCCCGCATCATCGGAGCCCTGAGATGACCGCAATTACCGAAACCGGCGACGACAAAAGCGGCTCGGCGGCTCCGGCCGCGGAGCGTCGCCAGCGGGCACCGGGTGTGTTTTCCGCCTATGAGTGGTTGATCGCCGGCCGCTACCTTCGCTCCCGGGGTGGTGAGGGCGTCATATCTATCATTGCTGGATTTTCCCTGGTCGGCATCATGCTTGGGGTTGCGACCCTTATTATCGTGATGTCGGTCCTGAACGGGTTCCGCACCCAGCTTCTGGACAAAATTCTCGGCGTCAACGGCCACCTGACCGTTCAGGCCATGGGTGCGCCTTTTGTTGATTTTGACAACGCCGTTGCGACGCTCTCAAAACTTGAAGGGGTGGTCCGTGCCATCCCTTACATCGAGGGTCAGGTCATGGTCTCCGCCGACCGGGCGTCTAGTGGTGCTCTGGTGCGCGGCATGCGTGAGAGCGATCTGAAATCCCTGGAGCTGGTGTCGGACAACATCCGTTTTGGCAGCCTGGACGGCTTTGATACAAGCGGCGGCGTTGCTGTTGGACTGCGCCTTGCCAATTCTCTTGGACTTGGTCTGGGGGAAAAAATCACGCTTGTTGCCCCGCGCGGCGCGGTGACGCCCTTTGGCACGGCCCCGCGTATCAAGACCTACAGGATTGCGGCGATCTTTGAGGTCGGCATGTCGGAGTACGATTCCAATCTTTTGTTCATGCCACTGGTCGAGGCACAGCTGTTTTTCAACAAGCCCGATGCCATTAGCGCCATCGAAATATTCGTCGAGGATCCCGATGCGATTGGCGAGCTTCGGCCAAGCGTTAAGTCGGTCTTGTCGGGTCCGAATTTCCTCACCGACTGGCGGGAACGCAACCGCACGTTTTTTGCCGCCCTCGAAGTCGAGCGCGACCTGATGTTTATCATTGTCTCGCTCATTATTCTGGTTGCCGCGCTTAACATTATTTCGGGGCTGACGATGCTGGTGAAGGACAAGCGCCGCGATATCGGAATCCTGCGGACCATGGGGGCCACCAAGGGCGGGGTCATGAGAATCTTCTTCATCACGGGCGCTTCCATTGGTATAACCGGCACGGCGCTTGGGTTTATTGTTGGCCTGGTCTTTTGCCTCAATATCGAGTCGATCCGGCAATTTATCTCTAGCATGACCGGTACGGCGCTGTTTGACCCCAACCTTTATTTCCTCTCCAAACTGCCGGCGGAACTGGATCCGGCCGAAGTGACCTCGGTTGTCGTCATGTCGCTTGTTCTCACATTTATCGCCACACTTCTTCCCGCCTGGCGCGCCGCCCGGCTTGATCCGGTCAAGGCCCTGAACAACGAATGAGCAACCCGCCTCACAAGGGCGCTGCCCTTGAGCTTGTGAATGTTACGCGCACCTACCACCAGGGCGATGCGCGGATCGATGTTTTCAAAAATGCCAATTTGGTTTTACAGCCCGGTGAGATTGTCGGGCTGGTTGGCCAGTCGGGGTCCGGCAAGTCATCGCTGCTGCATATTGCCGGGCTGCTGGATACAGCCGATAGCGGCGAAGTTTATATCGGCGGCAGATCCGTCACGGGAATGTCCGACGGCCTGCGGACCGGCACAAGGCGCGACGATATCGGCTTTGTCTATCAGTTCCATCACCTGCTGCCCGAATTCACCGCTCTGGAAAATGTCGTCCTGCCGCAACTCATCGCCGGTATTTCCAAACCGGCGGCGAAAACCCGGGCGACGGTCTTGCTTGAATCTCTCAAGCTCGGCGCCCGGATGGCACATCGACCTGGCCAACTTTCCGGCGGCGAGCAGCAACGGGTAGCAATCGCCAGGGCGGTGGCCAACCGGCCGGGGATATTATTGGCGGACGAGCCCACGGGAAATCTGGACCCAAATAGTGCTGACCTGGTTTTCAGCGAATTCCTCAACCTAGCGCGTTCGGAAGGGTTGGCCGCCTTGATTGCCACTCACAATATTGCCCTTGCCGAGAAAATGGACCGGGTACTGGTGGTTGAGGACGGGCAAGTTCGCGAAGCTTGAGGCTTAAATGCCGCCGGCTTGAGCCTGGGGCAATATCGCCCGGCGCATGTGTCGCTAATCCTGACACCCAACGCCATTCCAGTTTGAACCTGACAGTAGTGGGTACACGATTATCCGCGCCTATGTATTCGAATACCCCGCCTTGCGCCAAAACGCGGTAATGCGCCGAATTCGAAAAAAAAATTCATTGAGCAATAGGACTTGACAAATGAAGAACAAATAGTGAACATAGATAAAACAACATAAGGAAACAGCCATGTTTGACCGATTCGATTCCAGCCTATTGAAAGACGCTGCTGCCGCTGTGGCGTTGGTTTTGTTTACCGCTCTTGTCTTCACTCTTTCAAGCGCCGTCTGAAGCAGGCATGCGGCAACTGAGCAAAGCTGTTGGCATTTTTTTCTGTCCACAGAAATTCTGGAAGGATCGATGTGCATGAGGTGACAAGAGACTGCCTTTGGGCGGACAATCGTGATCAAGAGGGAGGCGGACTGCCATGGGAACGGCACCGAAATTTATCCATCTGGCGGTTCGTTCGGCCTATTCGCTGCTGGAAGGGGCATTGCCGGTCGCCAAGCTGGTGAAGCTGGCGGCGGCAGATGACATGCCGGCGGTGGCGATCACCGATACCAACAATCTGTTTGGCGCGTTGGAGTTTTCAGAAGCTGCGTCGAAAGCCGGCGTCCAGCCCATTGTCGGGCTGACCCTCAGTGTAGATTTCGCTGATGAGGAGCAGCCCGGGCGGCGGCCCAAGGGGCCTGAGAGCTACCCGGTGATCCGGCTTCTGGCACAAAACGATGCCGGTTACCGTGCTATGATGGCGTTGTCGAGTGCGGCGTTCGTCGATCACGACCCGCAAAAAACGCCTCACGTGCCGTTTTGCCTGCTCGAAAAATATGGCGGCGATATCATCGCGCTCACCGGCGGGCCATTCGGAGCTGTCGATATCGCGCTTGGTCTGGGGCAGGGCGAGCGGGCGAAAACCAGATTACTGTCGCTGCGGGATATTTTTTCCGGTCGGCTCTATGTTGAACTTCAGCGCCATGGTTTGACCGCGCAGAAAAAAATCGAAGCCCAATTGGTTGACCTGGCCTATGAAGCAAGCCTGCCGCTCGTGGCCACCAACGATGCCCATTTTGTTTCCGCCGAAGACTATGAAGCCCATGACGCGCTGATCTGCATTGCGCAAGGGCGGGTGGTAGCGGAGGAAGACCGCCCCAAGCTGACCCCTGAACACCGCTTCAAAACTGCAGGCGAAATGGCGGAGCTCTTCGACGATCTGCCCGAGGCCTTGGATAACAGCCTCGAGATTGCCCGCCGGTGCACGGGCCGGCCGCATTTGCGTGCGCCGATACTACCCAGTTTTGGTGCCGAAGATGATGTCGATGATGACGATAACGCCGACATATTGAACGTCGAGGGTTTGGAGCTTGAACGCCTGGCAAAGCAAGGCCTGACTCAACGCCTCGCCGCTCATGGGACGGCACCGGGATATTCTGAGGAAGACTATTGGCGGCGCCTGGACGAGGAAGTCGGCATCATTCGCGACATGGGATTTCCGGGATACTTCCTCATTGTGTTCGACATAATCAGGTGGTCAAAAGCGCAAGGCATTCCTGTTGGACCGGGCAGGGGGTCTGGCGCCGCATCGCTGGTGGCGCTCGTTCTTTCCATTACGGATCTGGATCCTTTGCGTTTTGGTTTGCTTTTTGAGCGGTTTCTCAATCCCGAACGGGTTTCTATGCCTGATTTCGATATTGATTTTTGCCCGGAACGCCGCGATGAAGTGATCGGCTATATCCGAGACAGATACGGCGCGGACCGGGTCGCCCAAATTATCACCTTTGGAAAGCTGCAGGCACGGGCGGTCTTGCGCGATGTGGGCCGAGTGCTGCAGATGCCTTATGGCCAGGTTGACCGGTTGTGCAAGATGGTGCCCAACAATCCGGCAAACCCTGTGACCCTGGAAGAGGCAATAGCCGGAGAAGCCAGCCTCGCCGAAGAGCGCGACGGTGATCAGACGGTTGCCCGGCTCTTGGAAATAGGATTGAGGCTGGAGGGGCTATATCGCCACGCATCCACACATGCCGCCGGAGTGGTAATTGCGGACCGGCCGCTGATTGATCTGGTGCCTCTTTATCGCGATCCGCGTTCCGAAATGCTGGTTACCCAATATAATATGAAATGGGTCGAGCAGGCGGGCCTGGTTAAGTTTGATATTCTGGGGCTTAAAACCTTAACGGTGCTGAAAAAGACTGCCGCACTCATTGCCGAGGGCGGAAAATCAATTGAGCTTGGTGCGCTGCCGCTGGACGACAAACCGACCTACGAAATGCTGGCCAGGGCCGAAACCGCGGGTGTTTTTCAGTTTGAAAGCGCTGGCATGCGCGATTTGCTGTTCAAAGCCAATCCCAGCAATTTCGAAGACCTCATCGCCCTGATCGCACTGTTCCGGCCCGGGCCGATGGAGAATATTCCAAAATACCTTGCCAGCAAACATGGCAAGGAAAAGCCGGAATTTCTCCACGATACCATAGTGCCGGTGGTCGCCGATACTTATGGCGTCATCATCTATCAAGAGCAAGTGATGCAGATTGCGCAGGTTTTCGCCGGGTATTCCCTCGGTGAAGCCGATCTATTGCGCCGCGCCATGGGTAAAAAAATCAAATCGGAAATGGATGCCCAGCGGGCCAGGTTTGTCGAGGGCGCCGCCGCCAACGGGGTTGAAAAAAGCCGAGCCATTTATGTCTTTGAGTTGGTCGACAAATTTGCCGGGTATGGATTTAACAAAGCTCATTCAGCCGCTTATGCGCTCATTGCCTATCAAACGGCTTATCTGAAGGCTAATTTTCCGGTGGAGTTTCTGGCCGCGTCGATGACGCTTGATATGGCCAACACCGATAAATTATCGGTGTTTCGCGAGGAGGCTGTACGACTTGACGTGGCCATCGATCCGCCTGATATCAACACTGGCGGTGTTGATTTTATCGTGGAAAATGGTCGCATCGCCTACGGCCTTGCGGCTATCAAGAATGTCGGCCGTCAGGCGATTGAGTCCATTGTCGAGCAGCGAAGCAGTGGCAGCTTTAAAAATCTGGGCGATTTTGCCAGTCGCATCGATCCCCAGGCGGTAAACCGCAGGGCCCTTGAAAATCTTGCCAGGGCCGGCAGCTTCGACAAGCTCGAACCAAATCGGGCGGCGGTCCTTGATGGCCTACACATGATATTACAAACCGCCGCCAGGGCCGTTGGAGACCGGACCGCTGGCCAGAATGATCTGTTTGTTGGCGGTGAGAGCGGCAAGGCCGCCGAAATCCACTTGCCGGCGACTGAGCCATGGGAGCCCCTTGAACGGCTCAATCAGGAATTCGAGGCGCTTGGCTTTTACCTCTCAGGACACCCGCTGGATGAATTCAAAGACGAATTGGCGCGTGCCAAGGTCAGCAGCTGGCGGGAGTTTGAAACCGCGGTGCGGGACCACGGGCATTCAGGCGGTTTGATAGCCGGCATTGTAACGTCATATCGAAATCGTCGCTCAAGGTCCGGATCGTCTTTCGCATTTGTCGGGTTTTCGGATCAATCGGGTCATTTTGAGGCTGTTGTTTTTTCAGATGTTTTGGCTGATGCCGCTGAACTATTTGAAGTGGGGCAATCGGTAATTCTGGGCGTCGAAGCGGATGTGGATGCAGACCGCGTGCGGTTACGCGTTCAATCGGTCCGGGCGGTCGGTGCGGGGGCGGGAATTAACAGGACCAGCAGCCGGCGGGAAGCTGCCAGGTTGCGGATTTTCGTAAATGACAGCGAGCCACTTAAGGCGCTTGGAAACCGGCTGGAGGCCAACGGCGGGGGCGAGGTTTGCGTGGTGGTCCTGGATAAACATTCCGGTTGTGAGGTCGAAATACGCCTGGCAGAAAACTATCAGCTGGGGCCCAAGATCGAAGCCGCCATCAAGGCGGTCCCCGGGGTTGTCGCCACCGATACGGGTTAAGTTAAGCTGATCGGGACCGCGAGACGGCGTTATCTTCAGAATTTAACAAACTTGCGGGATTATTGCAGAATGACGTCCGAAGGATTTTAGCGGCTTGTCATAAGGTGATGAAACAACTATAACGCGCGGAATTTCACACGCGGGGTCTTACGCTGGGCAAAATGCTATGCCCGCCGTAAATCCGGTGTCGCCTTGATAGGGTGGCCAACTCCCGCGGCGGATCAACCGGAACTTTGGAGCATGCAAACATGGCTTTGCCTGAATTTACTATGCGTCAGCTGTTGGAAGCGGGCGTCCACTTTGGTCATCAGACCCACAGGTGGAACCCCAAGATGGCGCAATACCTCTTTGGCGACCGCAATGGCGTCCACATTATCGATCTTGCCCAGACTGTTCCTCTGCTGCACCAGGCGCTTGTCGTCGTGCGTGACGTAATTGCAGGTGGCGGGCGTATTTTGTTTGTCGGCACCAAACGCCAGGCCTCTGAGGCCATCGCAGAAAGTGCCCGGCGCTCGGCTCAGCATTTCATCAATCATCGCTGGCTTGGCGGCACCTTGACCAACTGGAAAACGGTGTCCAATTCAATCCGGCGCCTGCGTCAGATCGACGAAATTCTCGATGGCGATACTCATGGCTTGACAAAAAAGGAACTTCTGGGGCTGACCCGGGAGCGTGACAAACACAATCGCGCCATAGGCGGCATCAAGGACATGGGTGGGTTGCCCGATCTATTGTTCATCATCGATACCAACAAAGAGCAGATTGCCCTTAAAGAGGCGGTCAAGCTGAAAATTCCGGTCGTGGCTGTGGTCGACAGCAATTGTGACCCAAAACAGGTTAACTACCCCATCCCGGGCAACGACGATGCTGGCCGGGCCATTACGCTTTATTGTGATCTGATAGCCCGTGCGGTTCTGGATGGCATCTCGCAAAGTCAGTCCAACGCCGGGATTGATATCGGCGATGCTGCAGACCCAGCGATGGAAATGGCGCTGAACGAACCCCAGGCCGAGGCCGTTTCGGCAGAGCCGATCCCCGCTGCGCCGGACGTTTTGGCCGAAACCGCAGTCATTGCTGATCCGGAGCCGCCAGCAAAGGTTGATCCGGAGCCGCCAGCAAAGGTTGATCCAGAGTCGCCAGCGAAGGCTGATCAGGAACCGCCAGCAAAGGTCGAACAGGATGTCGCCGCTGACCAAACGCCGGCACCTGAGGCTGAAGTCGTCTCCCAACCCGCCGACGCTACGCCTGCTAGCTGAAGGGGTAGCTGGGTTGCCCGAAATCTAACCCGGATGCCGTCAGGCGCCGGGTTTATATACCTAAATTCTGGGATAGAAAAATGGCGAACATTACCGCGACGATGGTCAAGGCTTTGCGCGAAAGCACCGGCGTCGGAATGATGGATTGTAAAACCGCCTTGACCGAAACCGACGGTGATATGGATGCCGCTGTCGACTGGTTGCGGGCCAAGGGCCTGTCAAAAGCTGCAAAAAAGGCCGGACGTGTCGCAGCGGAAGGTCTGGTCGGCGTAGCGGTTTCGGGACCAGCGGGCGCTGTTGTCGAGGTTAACTCCGAAACCGATTTTGTCGCCCGCAACGAAAATTTCCAGGCGGTTGTCAAACAGATTGCAAATATTGCGCTGGCCGGTGACGGAGACGTTACCTCTCTACGCCAGGCTGATTTTCCCGGCGCCGGGAAATCCGTTGCCGATCACATTACCGATCAGGTTGCCACCATTGGTGAAAACCTGAACTTGCGCCGTTCGGCCCGGCTTGGTGTCAGCGAGGGTGTGGTGACAGCCTATACTCACAATGCCGCTGGCGAGGGCATCGGCCGCATCGGCGTTCTGGTGGCGTTGCAATCAACGGGAGACAAGGAAAAACTCTCCGCTCTAGGCCGACAGCTGGCCATGCACATCGCCGCCGCTAGCCCCTTGGCGCTGAGCGTGGAGGACCTTGATGCCGACAAAGTTGCGCGCGAACGGGCGATTTTTGCCGAGCAGGCGCGCAGTTCTGGCAAACCAGACAATATCGTCGAAAAAATGGTTGAAGGCCGAATGCGAAAATTTTACGAAGAGGTTGTTCTGCTGTCTCAGACTTTTGTCGTAGACGGTGAGACCAAGATCTCCAAAGTGCTCGAAGCTGCGGCTGCTGATGTCGGGGCGCCGGTTACAATTGAGGCATTTGAGTGTTTTGTCATTGGTGAGGGCGTCGAAAAACAGGAAAGCGATTTTGCCGCTGAAGTGGCTGCCGCCGCCGGTGGTTGAGGTCTAACCAGATCGCAATACAGGGTGTTACTGAATGAGGCCAAAATGAGCAAAGGCCCACGCTATGGCCGCGTATTGGTGAAGCTCTCGGGTGAAGCCCTGATGGGCGACCAGCCCTATGGCATTGATGTAAAAGTGGTAGAGCGGCTGGCCGGTGAGGTTGCCGAAGCACGTAACACCGGCGCTCAAATCTGCCTGGTCATCGGCGGCGGGAACATTTTTCGCGGCATTTCCGGGGCCGCCAGCGGCATGGATCGGGCCGACGCCGACCATCTGGGAATGCTGGCGACGGTGATGAACGCCATCGCATTTCAGAACGCTTTGCGAAATCGCGGCGTGCCAGCCTACGTCCTTTCAGCGATTCCCATGCATACGGTTTGTGAGCCTTATATCCGCAGCCGGGCTTTACGCCATATCGATGATGGTGCTGTCGTCATATTCGCCGCTGGCACCGGAAACCCGTTTTTCACAACCGATACAACCGCGGCCCTGAGGGCGGCGGAGATGGACTGCGAGGTTGTCATCAAGGGAACCAAAGTTGATGGTGTCTACACCGCAGATCCCGCCAAGGATAAGACCGCGCGGCGTTATGACCGTTTAACCTACAATGAGGCGCTGGCTGGCGAACTTGGTATCATGGACGGCGCCGCAATCGCGCTTGCCCGCGACAACAATATCCCGATAATTGTGTTTTCGATCCTCGCGGCTGGCTCTCTGGTTGAAGTTGTGCGCGGTGGTGGTAAATTCACTTTGGTTGATAGTGGCGAGGCGGGCTGAGAATCCGGTCATCATGCGTCGTATTTGCTGATGGTATAAATTGAAACTGACCAGGGCTTTGCCAACATCGTTTTGAATGCCCAGGCCAATTGGCAAACGGGAAACGATATGTCTGACGAAGACGATTTCGACGATGCTGATATCCAGCGACGCATGGATGGTGCGGTAACCGCGCTGCGCGGCGAGTTTGCCGGCCTGCGAACGGGGCGCGCAACATCCAGTCTGCTAGATCCCATTGTGGTCGATGCCTATGGCGTCATGACGCCACTTAACCAGGTTGCCACCATATCGGTGCCCGAACCGCGCATGATTTCGGTTCAAGTCTGGGACAAAAGCCAGGTTATCGCGGTGGAAAAGGCAATCCGAGCCTCGGGGCTCGGCCTCAACCCGGTTACCGAAGGCGCTTTGTTGCGATTACCCATTCCAGAGCTCAGTGAGGAACGCCGCCTGGAGCTGGCCAAGGTTGCGGCGAAATATGCCGAACAGGCCCGTATTGCAGTGCGTAATGTTCGCCGCGACGGCATGGACAAACTCAAACGTCTCGAAAAGGCTGGATCGATGAGCGAGGATGACCATCGGATCTGGTCCGACGAAGTGCAATCGCTGACAGATGCGGCCATTGCCCGGATTGATGAAATGCTGGCGACCAAGGATTCTGAAATTACTCAGATCTAGGGCCTGTTGTCCCGACCATAGAGACCCATGATGTATTGGAATAAATCGAGGGGAGTATAGTGAAGCCCGAACCGAAGGATTGCCCCTTTGACAAGAACCTGCTGCCCCGGCACGTAGCCATTATTATGGATGGCAACGGTCGGTGGGCCAAGGCGCGTGGGCTGCCTCGTGTTGCTGGCCACCGTCAGGGCGTAGAGGCCGTAAACCGCACGGTTCGCAAAGTCGGTGAGTGGGGAATTCCCTATCTGACTTTCTTTGGTTTCAGTTCGGAAAACTGGCGCCGGCCAGAGGACGAAATATCCGATCTCATGGTTCTGATTAAGCGCTTCGTGCACCAGCATCTGACAGACCTTCATGAAGCTAATGTCAAGGTGCGGGTCATTGGCGAGCAGACCCGCCTTGATGGCGATATCCTTAAAATTCTCGGCGAAAGCACAAATCTTACGGCGAATAATTCCGGGTTGAACCTGACCATTGCCTTCAATTACGGCTCCCGAGCCGAAATTTGCCGTGCCGCGACCCGTGCCGCCCAGGCCGTGGCGGCAGGCCAGCTGGACCCTGAAGAAATTAATGAAGACGTCCTTTCAGGCTTTCTGGATACAGCCGATATGCCTGATCCTGATCTTTTGATCAGAACCAGCGGCGAAAAACGTCTATCGAATTTTCTTCTGTGGCAATGTGCCTATACCGAATTCATATTTCTGGATGTGCTGTGGCCGGATTTTGGCGTCGAACATATTGAAGCTGCCATGGCGGAATATTTGCGTCGCGACCGCCGCTTTGGCGGTCTAACCGCCCAACCGGCAATCTGAAACCGCGGGCGTGCCGAAAGATGAGTGGCACCAGGACTTGTAGTGAATTGAAGTTGCGGGTTATTTCGTCAATTATCCTGGTGCCGGTTGCGTTGGCGGCCATATGGTTTGGCGGATTTTTATTCGCTGCTCTTGTCGGCTTGATTAG
>QILX01000009.1 GCA_003232175.1 Hyphomicrobiales bacterium
CTCGAACAAATGCAGTGACAACGACCGTGTACGGTCAAACAGAAAGACATAACGCTCCTGCAACTCGTAAAGATCAAGTGTCTTTAAGTCACCGATTAGTCTGTCAAGTTGGCCCAGAGCCCAGTCCGGCGCAAGCGCTTCACCCCGAATGGTGTTGCGGATGTCGTCAGCCGCTTCTTTCAATTCAGCTGTCGGATAAGACAAAAGCGCGCTGAGAGCTTTATACGTGTTTGTCATTTTCTCACTCCTTCAGATTTTTTGTTTTGCAGACCCCCTGGCGAACAGCCCGGTCCATTCGACAGCGTTTCTTGGCTCGCCACAGCCCTCGCCGAAACTGAAGCCGCATTCGCCGCGCAGCCCATAAGCATCCTCCGCATATTCACGGTGGGTGGTTGGAATAACAAAGCGGTCTTCGTAATTGGCGATTGCCATCAAGTGATACATTTCATCAACCTGTTGCGGCGTCATGCCGACCTTGCCGGGAAGCGATGTATCCTCAGAATTCTCGAAGGATTTCGAGCGCATATAGGCGCGCATGGCGATCAGCTTTTCTAGCGCCTGAGCCACCGGTTCTTCATCGCCCGCCGTCAACAGGTTGGCGAGATATTTTAGTGGGATGCGCAAATTCCGGACATTCGGCATGGCGCCTTTTTCACCGAACGCGCCTGCTTCGGCCATTGACTGAATTGGCGACAGGGGCGGCACGTACCAGACCATCGGCAACGTGCGATATTCCGGGTGCAGGGGAAAGGCTATCTTCCATTCAACCGCCATTTTCCAGATTGGCGACTTCCTGGCCGCCTCCAGCCAGGCATCGGGAATGCCGTCGGCACGCGCCTGGCGTTGGACTTCGGGGTCATTCGGATCAAGGAAAATGTCGAGTTGACTCTGATAGAGATCGGTCTCTTTTTCAACCGCCGCCGCCTCGCCGATACGATCTGCATCGTACAAAACCACGCCTAAATAACGAATGCGCCCGACGCATGTTTCTGAGCACACTGTCGGTTGGCCAGCTTCAAGGCGCGGATAACACAGGGTGCATTTTTCCGATTTACCAGAACTCCAGTTGTAATAGATTTTCTTGTACGGACAGCCAGATACGCACATACGCCAACCGCGGCATTTGTTCTGATCGATCAGAACAACACCGTCCTCTTCGCGTTTGTAAATGGCGCCGGACGGGCACACCGCAACGCAGGCCGGGTTGAGACAGTGTTCGCAAAGTCGCGGCAGATACATCATGAAGGTGTTTTCAAACTGGCCGTAGATTTCTTTTTCAACCTCCTGGAAATTGTAATCTTTGGAACGCTTGGAAAACTCACCGCCAAGGATTTCTTCCCAGTTCGGCCCTTTGTTGATCTTCTCCATCCGCTCGCCGGTAATCAGCGAACGCGGGCGCGCAACCGGTTGGACGGTCATTTCCGGCGCTTTTTGCAAATGCTCATAATCAAAGGTGAACGGTTCGTAATAGTCGTCAATTTCAGGTAGGTCGGGATTTGCAAAAATTTTGGAAAGCACCTTCAATTTGCCACCCATTTTTGGCAATAATTTGCCGTTTTTCTTTCGCTCCCAGCCACCATTCCACTTGGCTTGATCTTCCCAATTGTCGGGATAACCAATGCCGGGTTTCGTTTCCACGTTATTGAACCAGGCATATTCAACGCCCTCGCGCGTTGTCCAAACATTCTTGCAGGTCACTGAACAGGTGTGGCACCCGATACATTTATCGAGGTTCAGGACCATCGAGATTTGCGCACGTATTTTCATGTTGCTGCCCCCAGTTTTTGTGCCGGGCCATCCAGCCAGTCGACTTTGCTCATCTTGCGGACAATGACGAATTCGTCGCGGTTCGATCCCACCGTGCCGTAATAATTAAAGCCATAGGACTGCTGGGCGTAACCGCCGATCATGTGCGTGGGTTTCAGAACGGTGCGGGTAACCGAATTATGGATGCCGCCGCGATTGCCGGTAATCTCAGAACCCGGCACATTCACGATCTTTTCCTGAGCGTGATACATCATGATCATGCCGTTCTTGACGCGCTGAGAGACAACAGCACGCGCGGTGAGAGCGCCGTTTGAATTATAGGCTTCCACCCAGTCATTATCGACAATGCCCGCCTCTCGCGCATCATCTTCGCTAAGCCAGACAATCGGCCCACCGCGAGACAAGGTCAGCATCAGGAGATTATCCGAATAGGTCGAATGAATGCCCCATTTCTGGTGCGGTGTGATGAAATTGAGAACAATCTGCTTCTCGCCATTATCCTTCTGGTTGATCACCGGCGCGATGGCTTTTGTATCAATCGGCGGGCGGTAGACGCACAATGTCTCACCGAACGCGCGCATCCAAAGATGATCTTGATAAAGCTGCTGGCGCCCGGTGATTGTGCGCCACGGGATCAGCTCATGCACATTAGTGTAGCCGGCGTTGTAACAGACCTTTTCAGACTCTATTCCGGACCAGGTTGGTGACGAAATAATCTTGCGCGGCTGGGCGACCACATCGCGGAAACGGATTTTTTCATCTTCCTTCGGCAAGGCGAGATGGGCGTGTTGGCGTCCGGTCATTTTGGAAAGCGCATTCCAGGCTTTCACGGCGACCTCGCCATTGGTTTCCGGCGCCAGCATTAAAATGACTTCCGCCGCATCAATAGCGCTGTCGATGCGGGCCATGCCTTTCGTCGGCCCTTCTTCCGTGACGACGCCATTGAGAGCTTTGAGATGCCCGACTTCCAACTCGGTGTTCCAGCCGATGCCTTTGCCACCATTGCCGATTTTCTCGAGCAACGGCCCGAGCGCGATAAAATGCTTGTAGAGATCGGGGTATTCGCGCGTTACCACCGCAACCGACGGCATGGTCTTGCCCGGTACGGGTTCAACCTCGCCGCGTTTCCAGTCCTTCACATCCAGCGCCTGGGACAGTTCGCCGGGGGTGTCGTGCAACACCGGCGTCAAGACAACGTCTTGTTCAACGCCAAGCACTTCCGGCGAAACCTCGGAAAACGATTTCGCAATCCCTTTGAAAATCTCCCAGTCGCTTCGGCTTTCCCACAGCGGATCGACTGCGCTGGTGAGCGGGTGGATAAAGGGATGCATGTCCGACGTGTTGAGGTCGTCTTTTTCATACCAGGTCGCTGTCGGCAGGACGATGTCGGAGTACACGCATGTGGTTGACATGCGAAAATCGATGGTGACGAGAAGATCAAGCTTTCCTTCCGGCGCCTCCTCATGCCAGACAACCTCTTCAGGTTTCTGTCCACCCGTTTGCCCAAGATCCGTACCCTGAACGCCGTGTGAGGTGCCGAGCAGGTGTTTCAGGAAATATTCATGGCCCTTGCCCGAGGAACCGAGCAGGTTTGAGCGCCAGACAAACATATTGCGCGGCCAGTTGGCCGGATCATCCGGGTCCTCACAGGACATTTTGAGATTGCCCGACTTCAACTCGCGGGCGATATAGTCCTTGGCCTCTAAGCCAGATGCGTTCGCATCCTTGGCAACTTGCAGTGGGTTGCGCTGAAGCTGCGGAGCGGAGGGCAGCCACCCCATGCGTTCAGCGCGCACGTTAAAATCAATAAGACTGCCGCTCCACTTCCCTTCAGGCGCGAGCGGCGACAGGATTTCGTCAACACCAAGTGTCTCGTAGCGCCATTGATTGCTATGGGCATAAAAGAAGGATGTGGAATTCATCTGGCGCGGCGGACGGGTCCAGTCGAGACCGAAGGCGAGTGGCTGCCACCCGGTTTGCGGGCGCAGTTTTTCCTGCCCCACATAATGCGACCAGCCGCCGCCCGATTGCCCGACACACCCGCACATCACCAGCATGTTGATGATGCCGCGATAACTCATATCCATGTGATACCAATGGTTCAGTCCCGCTCCGAGAATGACCATGGACTTGCCACGGGTCTTTTCTGCGTTGTCGGCAAAGCCGCGCGCCACCGCGATCACCTTGTCGCGCGCAACGCCGGTGATGTTTTCCTGCCATGCGGGCGTGTAGGGAATATCTTCATCATAGGATTTCGCCGCCCACTCACCGCCAAGGCCTCGGTCAAGGCCGTAATTGGCGCACATCAGGTCAAACACCGTGGCGACCAGTGTGTTGCGACCCTTCAACTTAAGCCGTTTGACGGGTACGCGACGCTCAAGCACATCCGGATGATCGGTGCCGTGGAAATGGTCATGCTGACGGTTGCCAAAATACGGAAACGCCACATCAACCGCATCATCGCGATTGTCGATCAGTGAAATTGCAAGATCAGTTTCAGCGCCGGCGCCGGTTTTCTCCTCCAAACTCCATTTGCCCTGCTCGCCCCAACGAAAACCGATTGAGCCGCGCGGGCAGACCACGCGCCCGGCCTTTTTGTCGAAAGCTATGGTCTTCCATTCGGGGTTGTTTTTTTCCTTGAGGGAATTATCGAAGTCAGACGCGCGCAACAGCCGGTCGGGCACAAGCCGCCCGTCTTTCTTCACCAACCGCACCAGCATCGGCATGTCGGTATATTGGCGGGCGTATTCCTGAAAGTAATCCACCTGCCGGTCGAGATAAAATTCCTTGAGGATGACATGGCCAAACGCCATGGCCAGCGCCGCATCGGTGCCCTGTTTGGGGGACAGCCAAATATCGCCGAATTTTGACGCCTCGCTATAGTCGGGGCAGATAACGACGCTTTTTGCGCCTTTGTAGCGAACCTCCGTATAGAAATGGGCGTCCGGCGTGCGCGTTTGCGGGACGTTCGACCCCCAAAGCATCAGGAAACCTGAATTGTACCAGTCGGCGCTTTCAGGAACGTCGGTCTGTTCGCCCCAGGTCATCGGACTCGCCGGCGGCAGGTCGCAATACCAGTCATAAAAACTCATGCATGTGCCGCCAAGCAGCGAAAGATAGCGCGAGCCCGCCGCATATGAGACCATGGACATTGCCGGGATCGGCGAGAATCCGATGACCCGGTCAGGCCCGTAATTTTTTGCAGTGTAGGCGTTTGCCGCCGCGATAATTTCATTTACCTCCGCCCAACCAGAGCGAACAAACCCGCCGTGGCCGCGCATTTTCACGTACGACGCACGCGTTGCAGGGGTCTCAACGATTGACGCCCAGGCGGCGACCGGCTCTTTCATCACACGTGCTTCGCGCCAGGCTTTGAGAAGGCGGCTGCGGATCAGGGGATGTTTCAGGCGGTTGGCACTATAGAGATACCAGCTATAGCTTGCGCCCCGCGCACAACCGCGTGGCTCGTGGTTAGGCAGATCGGGTCGGGTTCGCGGATAGTCCGTCGCTTGCGTTTCCCAGGTGACGATGCCGCCCTTGACATAAATTTTCCAACTGCATGAGCCGGTGCAATTAACGCCATGGGTCGAACGAACGACTTTATCGTGCTGCCAGCGTTTGCGATAAGCATCTTCCCATGTTCGATCTTCTTTGGTGAGCACCCCATGCCCGTCGGAGAAATCGCCGACGCGGTTCTTGAAATAAGTGAGGCGATTGAGAATGTGGCTCATGCGGTTTCTCCCTCGGGAAGGTTTGTTGGCTGGGCGACGGCTTGTTTGCGGCCGCGCTCAATGTCGTGGAGCATCCCGCCTTTGCGTGAATAGACGAACCAGGTCAGAACAGCGCACGTTGCGTAGAAAGCAAGGAACGCCATGAGCGCGCCTTCGGGACCGCCGGTTATTGATATCGATGTGCCGTAGGATTTCGGAATGAAAAACGCGCCATAGGCGGCCATGGCTGAGGTAAAGCCGATGATCGCGGCGGATTCTTTTTCAGCCTGGCGTAACCGCTCCGCCGGATTGAGCGACGGCATCAGCCGCGGGATTTCCTCGCGCATGATAATCGGTATCATCTGGAATGTCGAAGCATTGCCGACGCCGGTCGCAAAGAACAGGAACATGAACATCATGAAAAAGCCCCAAAAGGCGCCCGGCTGATCCCTAATGCCGAGGAAATATAAAACGCCGCCAACCGCAATGATCATTGAGACGAAGACCCAGAATGTGACGCGCGCGCCGCCCCATTTGTCGGCGACCCAGCCGGTCATGGAGCGCGAAAGCGCGCCGACCAATGGTCCCAGAAATGCAAAACTCAAGGCGTTCACTTCTGGAAACTGGGTTTTCATCAGCAGCGGAAAACCGGCCGCATAACCGATGAAGGAACCGAACGTGCCAGTATAGAGCCAGCACATGATCCAATTATGTTTGCGCGTGAAAATCACCGCCTGCTCGCCGAATGAGGCTTTTGCCGAAGCGATGTCGTTCATGCCAAACCAGGCCGCCGTTGTTGCAATGAGAAGAAACGGAACCCAGATGAAGCCTGCATTTTGCAACCATATCAATCCGCCGGTATCCGTGGCTTGTGCTTCACCGCCCATAATGCCGAATACGCTGGCGGTAATAATCAGCGGAACCAGAAACTGCATAACGCTGACACCAAGATTGCCAAGTCCGGCATTGAGCGCCAGTGCGTTGCCTTTTTGCGCTTTTGGGTAAAAGAAACTGATATTGGCCATGGATGAGGCGAAATTGCCGCCGCCAAGGCCGCATAGAAGCGCCAGCACCAGGAAGATGAAATAAGGTGTATCCGGATTTTGCACCGCATAGCCGATGCCAAAGGCGGGGATCAGCAAGGAGGCCGTCGTCAGCGTCGTCCATAACCGCCCGCCGAAGATCGGAACCATGAAGGAATAAAAAATCCTGAGCGTCGCGCCGGAAAGACCTGGCAGCGCCGCCAGCCAGAAGAGCTGGTCGGTTGAATATTTGAACCCGACCGATGGCAGTTTGGCGACCACAACGCTCCACACCATCCAGACCGAGAACGCCAAAAGAAGCGCCGGGATCGAAATCCACAAATTGCGTCTGGCGATACGCGAGCCTTTTTCTTGCCAGAAAACCTCGTCTTCGGGACGCCAGTCTTCAAGCACCGGACTTACACGGGCTTTGTGTTCTTCCGCGTGAACCTCTTGCATTTCCGGGAACTGCGGCAAGGCATCAAGCTCGCTCGACAAGGCCTGGTGTTCCATGTGACGGATCGAGAAATGCATCCATGCCAGGGCGAGCGCAGCAATTGCGAAAAGCAGCATGAAGCTACTTGTCCAGATACCGGTGAGGTCGTTCATCACGCCAAATGCAATCGGCAGAAAAAAACCGCCTAACCCGCCGACCATACCAACGAGACCGCCAACAGATCCCACATGAGCTGGATAGTAAACTGGGATATGTTTATAGACGGCGGCCTTACCGAGAGACATGAAAAAGCCAAGCACGAAGATAATGATGATAAAGGGAACAAGACCCATCTGCGTTGAAAAGGCTATCGGCCCTTCAATGCCGTGAATGACGTAATCAGTATGGGGATAGGATAGCATGAAGGTGGCGATCGCTGACACGCCAAACGTCCAGTACATCACCTTTCGGGCGCCATATTTGTCGGAGAGATGCCCGCCATAGGCGCGGAAAATACTGGCCGGTACTGCGTAAAACGCAGCGAGCATGCCGGCAGTTTTGATGTCGAGGTCGTAAACACCAATCAAATAGCGCGGCAACCACAAAGCCAGTGCGACGAAGGCGCCAAAGACAAAGAAATAGTAGAGCGCAAACCGCCAGACCTGCAGCCTCTTGAGCGGCGATAGTTCCTTGAGCGCGTTGAACGGTTTTCCTCCGCGCGCCTTACGGGCAACCGTCACCGGGTCTTCTTTCGTGAAGAGATAAAACAGCACCGCAGTGACGAACAGCACCAGCGCATAAACTTGCGCGGTTTTTTCCCAGCCCACCGCGATCAGCAAAAAAGGCGCCCCGAAACTCGTCACTGCCGCGCCGACATTGCCCATGCCAAAGATGCCTAGCGCAGTGCCTTGGTGTTTGTTTTCGAACCACCTCGACGTATAGGCGATGCCAACGGCGAAAGATCCACCCGCAAGACCGACCCCAAGCGCGGCCAGGAGAAACATTGGATATGTCGAAACCGTCGAGAGCAGATAGACCGCAATCGAGGTCAACAACATAACGATTGTAAAAACGCGCCGTCCACCGAACTGGTCGGTCCACACGCCTAAGAAAATACGGCTTAGCGAGCCGGTCAAAATCGGCGTCGCCACAAGCAGCCCGAACTGGGTTTCGTTAAGGCCCAAATCCCGTTTTATCTGGAGGCCAATGATCGAAAATATCGTCCAGACGGCAAAGCATACGGTAAACGAAATCGTACTGGCGCCCAATGCGCGACTTTGTTGTCCTGGCGTCACTGATTCGAGGTGATGCATATCACTGGCCCCGCTTTAATTGCGCGCTGACGTTAATCCTGACGTAATTAGTGATGGTTGATAATCGCTAGAGCAACAGCCTCATCAGCACCTTTCCTCTGTACACAGAAGAAACAAGACTTCGCTTTAAAACTGTGGACTACTTGATTGCGGATGTAAGTTCCCGCACTTGCATAAATTCATCACGGACCTTGATTCATGCACAAGCGTACTTGACAATTGTCAAGTACCAAACAATATAAAGGGTGTCATAAACCTAAAAATTGAAATCTGATGCGCGAATCACAAAAAGAGATCGTTCGGTCGCTATCCTTGTTTTCCAGCATGATGGAGGAAAACCTGGACGCCATCCTTGTCGGCAGTTTTCTGCAACGATTCCCCGCCTCTGTGGTCTTGTTTTCCGAGAGCGACCCTGCCGATTTCCTGTACATCCTTATTAACGGCCAGGTTGAACTTTTCGCCAATGCCAACAATCGCGAAGGGACGATGACTCTTATCAGGCCCATCGCGACTTTCGTTCTCGCCTCTGCCCTTGTCGGCGACGCCTATCAGATGTCGGCGCGCACGCTGGAATCTTCGCAAATTCTGATGATCCCGGCCGAAAACATTCGCGCTGCGATGAGAAAAGACAAGAATTTTGCTCAAAAATCAGTGCTTGAACTGGCCGCTTGCTATCATGGCGTTGTTCGCGCCTATAAAAGCATTAAACTTCGTACCGCAGTGGAACGGCTGGCGAATTATCTTCTGGTTCAACACCGACGCCAGGGCGAAAAGGGTGTCATCACGCTGCCGGTCGAAAAACGCATTCTTGCCTCTATGCTCGGCATGCGCCCTGAAAATCTGTCGCGCGCTTTTGCAACGCTCAAGCCTTATGGCGTTGCGGTCGAGGGAACCGATGTCCGTTTTCAAAAGCTCAACGATCTGCAGACACTCGCAAAACCTCTGGAATCCATAGACGGGCCTTAAAGAAAACAACTCCCATGGCCGACAAGATCGGCGGTGATATTCAACTTCCCAGTCAACGCGATAAGATCAAACCAGATTTTCCAATTTCTTCCAAAATAAGCCTGAATGCGCTATCTGGCGACTGACGCAAAGTTCGATATGCGTCTACGAAGGGGAGCCATGATTATAAGGATCAATACCGAACTCCTGGCCCGCCGCCATTGTCCAGAACCAGAAGACAAAGGCCCTGAGGTTGACAAACCCGCCCACGGAGGCTCCGGCGTAAGCCCGAGAACACGGGATGACACATCCCGCAGAACCCAACCAGTTAAACCCACCTGAAAATCAGGTGGTGGAGCCAAGCTCAACAGGTGGTGTCAGGAACGTCTCTACCACACCACAAAGCCGACATGATGTCGCTCTCTCGTCATGCAGACTGCCGGATCAGGACCGTATTTGCCTTCGGCCGCCATAATTCGGTCGCTATGATTGCTATGCTAACCGAGATCGAACGTGGTGATTTCGGGGAACCTTGTTCAGGCTTTCGCCCAGTTTCAAAGTGCAGATGATAAAACTGCACGCTTCATCACAAAGCAGGAGAAATCAACCCATGCATACACTGAATCCTGTCCAGTTCAAATCGCGATTTGTTTCGTCGATTGTAGTTCTGATGGCTCTCATCCTGCTGGTGATGCCTGGTCCGGTGGCTGCCCAGGACACACAAGGAGAGGTCAAGATCGAGTGGCTGACCTGGTCTTTCTTCCGTATTACCTCACCCACGGGCAAGGTCATCCTTACCAATCCATGGCTGAGCAATCCGGATAGTCAGACCACACTGGAACAGGTCGACAAAGCCGACATCATCCTGGTTGCCGCAGGGCATAGGGATGAAGTCGGCGAGACCGTGAAAGTTGCCGTCAAGACCGGCGCCAAGGTCATCACCACCTGGGAAATGGCTGGAGGTGCCTTCAAGGGCAAGATCCCCGATGACCAGTTGGTCCGCACCGGGCCTGGTTCGACGGTAAATCTCGACGGCATCAAGGTCAGGGTCATG
>QILX01000067.1 GCA_003232175.1 Hyphomicrobiales bacterium
TGCGCCTCATCGTAATCGTCATCGCGTTCATGGTTTCAACAACGGTGACGGCCATCATGGTGTTTTATACCTTGAGGGGTCCGATCGCTTCGCTAGGCCGCAGTGCCGGTCAGGCGGTTTCCGACATTGACGACCTGGAAACCAGCCTGGATGCCGTTCTGACGCTCCTGGAGGTCTTTGCCAACCTTGTCGGCGGCCTCACCCTGACCGCCGCGCTGATCCCGGCGATTATCGTAATCGTTCTGAGCGAGATCATGCGGCTGCGTTCGTGGATGCTTTATGTTCTGGGTGGCGGCGTGGCCATGGGCATGGCCGCGGCGGTTCAGGGATTTGATTTTGATCTGATCGATCTGGCGTTTCCTGATTTTACCCTGTCCCTGGTTTCGTCAGGTTTTGTCGGTGGCGGCGTCTACTGGCTGCTGGCGGGACGGCGCGCCGGGATCAGATTGTAGCATCAGCGCTATAGATACTGTCTCGACAAAACATTGCCCGATGGGAGTGGTCCAGATGTGTCACGAAGTCACTAATTGATCGGCGTCCCGGCTTTTGATGGTTTTGCCAATCGCGTCATGGACCTGCGATTGCAGGCGCATCAGACCTTCATCTTGGATCCCCAAACCTTTGAGGCATTCAATCAGAGAATCCAGATAATCGATTGCCGTCCCTGAAACACCATGGCCATCCAGCACCAGAGCCACTTTGTCTTTGAGGCCCAGGCCGCCGCAATATTGCTCGTGTGCCCGGTTGACAACAAAACACAAGGCGGAGACGGTCCGGCGCCGACCGTTTCCGTTATTTTCTGGGTCACTGTCCAGCTGGATGGCCCGGTATTGCTCCAAATAGCAGTAGTTCAACTGCTCACGCTCGCGCAGGTAGTCAAGTACCGGCTCGCGGTTTTCAGCCGCAACTCGGAAAGCGACGCCCCGGCAGGCACCGCCATGATCGAGCCCGGCAACCAAGCCCGGCCGCTCCGGCGTGCCGCGATGAACGTAAGAGTACAAACACAAAGACCGATGCACACCGCGCAGCAACGCCGGTCGCCGCTCGACAAATTCAAAGCCAGGCCGCCAGATGAGCGACCCGTAGCCAAAGACCCAAAGACCATCATTCATAGGAGGTATCCCGCAAGGTTACGAACTGAGTTGCGAAAGGTCAATTTTTGAACATTCAGGCTCAATATGATTTCAAGGCAAACCCATTGCGACCGCAACACAGCGTAGTCGGTTGCATTAAATTATCGTAACAATACCTGAATGAATTGACTTGGGCGCGGTAAATTCATAGGCCTTGCTTGATCCACGGTACGGTGGCGTTGCCAATTTCTGGCATGCACAATTTCCAGGTTGCAGGATTTTGCGGCTGGGCCGCAACTGATACTGGCAAAAGAGCGACAATTGAAATTGATGAAATGAGAGCAGGCAATTTAGACATGGATACACTTTTTCGCCGTTTTTCCGCCGGGTGGAAAACCCGGCACTTGGTCTCACTGTTGATTGCCGGCCTTGGCACCTATGCTTTCCTGGTCTCTCGAGCCGAATGGTCCGAAATGCACCGCTGGAACCGGGCGGTGGGCGATATGAGCGTGATGATGGTGGCGTTTTCAATGGCTGTCGGGCCGTTGTCCCGACTGATTCCCAAAACGCGCATGATCATCCCCTGGCGACGGGAATTCGGCATTTATGGCGTCTTGTTGGCCGCGGTGCATACGGCCATCATTTTGGTAGGCTGGGTGCAATGGGACTTGATGCGGCTCTTTGGCTATGAGCTTCATCCATCGGGCATCTATGTCATGTTGCAGCACGGTTTCGGTCTGGCGAATATTATCGGCATCGTCGCTCTGGTTTACGGGCTTGTGCTGGCGATTTCCTCCAGCAACTGGTGCCAGCGGCTCCTTGGCGGCGCGGTATGGAAATATCTCCAGCAAAGCGCTTATGTTCTATGGGCGCTGATCGTTGTACATACGGCATATTTTCTATACCTGCACTTCCAGGATTTTCACCGAAATACGCCAGAACCAAACTGGGCCCAGATCCCATTCATTATCCTGGTTCTTCTGGTCATTGCGCTTCAATTCGGCGCTTCATACAAGACCTGGAAACAAAAGCGCGGGCGCGCGGCGCCTGATCAAAACGAGTTGCCACAAGGCGCATAGCGATGTTCTGTTAGGGCATATCAGGTTTAGACGGGTACCGGCCCGCTCCGCGAACCCGGCGCCGATGATCTCTAGAAGGCAAGCGTCAATCCGACCAGGGCACGCGGCGGCCTATCGCCACCGATTTTATCAAAGCAAAAACCGGTGCACCGATCTTGAAACCAAGTTCGTCCATGGCCTGACGGGTGATGCGAGCGCGAAGATGGCCGCCGCCGATATCCACGGCAATATCCACATAGGCGCCCTGGCCAATCTCGATGGCCTCGATGTGGCCACTGAGGATATTGCGCGTTGAAAGCGCTTCGGGCCGGCGGGCGGCAAGCACAACATCACCGGCGCGGATGAGCAATCGCATGGCATGGCCGGGGGGGGCCGCAACCCGTGGGACCGTCACCATCTGCCCGGAGATTTCAATGTGGGTCAGGTGATAGTCGTCGTCGTGGCGGGAAATTGTGGCGGCGAAAACGGCGCCGGCATCCTCGCCGCCGGTCGCATCGGCAAGGTCGGCTCGGGCCATAACCTCCTCCACCGGCCCGCTGGCCAGCACCGCGCCCGCCTCGACAAGAACCAGCGTGCTCGCCAGCCGCATTACCTCGTCCAGGGCATGACTGACATAAAGGATCGGCACGCGGGATGAGGCGGTCAGCCGATCCAGATAGGGCAGAATTTCCGCTTTCCGCCGACCGTCCAGGGACGCCAGGGGTTCATCCATGATCAGCGCCAGGGGTGACATTAAGAGCGCCCGTCCGATAGCGACACGCTGGATTTCACCCCCCGACAAACCAGCGGGATGCCGGCCCAGCAACAGGCCGATATCCAGAAGTTTCACCACTTCCTCCCAGGTTTTTGAAGTTGGCTTCTGCTTTGAAAACCTGCCGCCATAGGCCAAATTTTTCTCAACTGTCATATGAGGAAACAGTCGCGCATCTTGAAAGACATGGCCGATGCGCCGCAGCCGCGCCGGGACATCAATTCCCGCCGCACTATCGAATACCACCGTGTCACCAAGTAAAATGCGGCCATCTTCCGGGGTCAGGAGGCCGCCTACGGCCTTGACTATTGTGCTCTTGCCCGCCCCGGAGCGGCCAAAAAGCGCGGTGACCGGCGCCGAGCTGGCAAAGGCGGCGTCAAGGGAGAATGCGCCCAGAGTCAAGCGGATATCGACATCGATCATGGTGCGCCGGCCCCTTTGCGCTTGAGCCGCCTTGACAACAGTTCGGAGGCCAATAGCGCCACAACTGATACCGCGACCGAAACCAGGGTTAGCCGGAGGGCGGCATATTCGCCACCGGGGATCTGCAAAGCAGTGTGGATCGCCAGCGGCAGCGTACGGGTTTCACCGGGAATGTTGGAGACAAAGGTCATGGTGGCGCCAAATTCACCCAGCGCCTTGGCAAAACCTAAAACCGCCGCGGCAATAATCCCACCAAGAGAAAGGGGCAGCGTGACGGTGAGGAACACCGATACCCGGCTGGCGCCCATGGTTTTTGCCGCATCTTCCAAATGCGGGTCCACCGCCGCAATGGCCTGGCGCATAGGCCGGACCATCAATGGAAACGCCATGACGATGGCCGCGATAACCGCCCCGGTCCACCGAAAGGCAAAAACGATACCGAACCATTGGTCAAGCGTTGCCCCAATAAAGCCGCGCCGGCCAAATAGCAGCAGCAGCAGATAGCCCGTCGCCACCGGCGGCATGACCAGCGGCAAATGCACCAGGGCATCGAGAACGATTTTTCCGGGAAACTCCTTGCGGGCCAGAAGCCACGCCACTGCCAGCGCCGCAGGCATGCCAAACACCAGCGCCCAGAAGGCGACCTTGAGGGATAACAGGATCACCTCGCCTTCAAGCCCGGTCAGAGGATCAGTCATTTGAATGGGGGAAACCCAAACGAAGCGAAAACATCTTGCGCTTCGGCGGACAACAGTTCGTCGACAAGCTGTTCAGCCCGCAAGGTTCGCCCGTTCAATATCGGCACCGCTATATAGCGGATCGGGGGGTGTAGTTCCTCCGCCAGGGTGGTAGCGATGTTCAGACCGGCCGCTTTTGCATCGGTTTTATAAACCAGGCCAAAGGGTACTTCGCCACGGGCAACCAATGCAGCGGCGGCCCGGACGCTATCGGTGAAGACCAGTTGAGGCTGCATCTCCTCCCACAGGCCCAGCCCCTCAAAAGCAAATTTCCCATATTCGCCTGCTGGAACAAATGCCGGATTTCCCATGGCCAACAACCGGTCCTTCAGCATATCGGCAATACCGGCTTTGGCCGGTGGTCCATCGGACTGCTCATTTTTTTTCACCGCCGCGATGACCAGACGATTGGCGAGTATTTTTTTTGACCGGGAGTCTTCCGCGAGGCCCGCCTGGCCGAGAAATCGAACCCATTGCCGATTGGCGGATATGAACAGATCAGCCTGGGCGCCGGCTGCGACCTGCCGCGCCAGCGATCCGCTTCCGGCATAGACGATTTTGGCTTTCGCACCTTCATTTTTTCCCGCCAACGCCAGTTCAAGAACGCCGGCAAGGCTGGATGCGGCAAAAATCAGAAGCGGCCTATCGGATTGTGCAACTGCCACGGAGCTGCCCGTCAGGCCGATAAAACTTAAAATACAAGCAGCGCAAATGGCGCGGAGGCGCATAAAAGAATCCCTGTCATAGTCTTGCCGGCCCAATATCGGCTGGCCGCCAGTCCGGGTCAATGGCGGGTCGGACGGCAAAATTCAACTTGCGGCAAGAGAAATTTTAATATGCAGTCTGTACAAGGGCTAAACATATTGCCTGTGAAAGCGGGAATAACCATATCTGTTAAATATGGTTTTAATGCCGCGCATCGAGCTTTATGGAAATTGAGCGTATGGCGAAACACCAGCTAAAATTTTGGGGTGCAAGAGGCAGCCTCCCGTGCAGCGGCCCCCAATATGTGCGATATGGCGGCAGTACCTGCTGTGTTGAATTGCGTTACGATGAACACACGTTGATTTTCGACGCCGGCTCGGGCATTCGGGGCCTGGGCGAAGATCTGGTTCATAATCGCACCGGCCACATCGATCTGATGTTCTCCCACTACCATTTTGATCATATTTGCGGCCTGCCTTTCTTTGCGCCGTTCTACCACCCCCAGACCGATGTTTGTCTATGGGCCGGACAGTCCAACGAATGGCCCGGGGTTGCGGATATGCTGGATGGCTTTATGAAGCCGCCGTTTTTTCCCATTACACCAGCAGCATTCAACGCCCAAATAGGATTTCGCAGTTTTCACGCCGGCGATGAGTTGACTTTGCCTTCAGGCGCCAAGATCCAGACAGCGCCGCTAGACCACCCCCAAGGGTCCATCGGCTACCGCATTGAGATTGGCGGAAAAATTATCTGTTACGTAACCGACACCGAATTGCCCGAAAACAGCAAGCCGGACCCGTCCCTGTTTGATCTGGTTCAAGGCGCCGACATTCTCATTTTGGACGCCATGTTCACCGATGACGAATTGCCGTCCTGCCGGGGTTGGGGGCATTCCAGCTGGCGTCAGGGCACTGAATTTGCCGATGCCGCCAATGTTGGCACCCTTTACCTCTTCCACCATCATCCCTTGCATGATGACACTGCCATGGACAAAATTGCCGCGGATGCGGACAAACTTCGGCCCGGTACAAAGGTGGCCCGGGAAGGGGAGACGATCAGCTTTTAACTACACGAAGTTCTCACACAAACTTGCCTTGGTATGTGATCGAATTATGCCCCAATCTCTGACATATTCCTGAACGATGTGGTGGCACCGAGCTGTACCCTAACCCGGCCACCCTTGGGAGCATCTTTAAAAGGTCACCACGCGGGGGGCGGCAGGCGCCGTATTCGGGAAAATGCAATTTATCTGGCGGGGGCCGACATATTCTGGTTTTAACCTGAAAGTCTCATAGCCCATGTCATCTGACCCTCCTGTCATTTTACCCACCAATTCCCCCCTCGCGCCTGAGTCCTCCTCGTTGCCAATGTTGACGCGGATCAAGGAGACTTTACGCCCGGCGCCAATGAGCGAGCTGCCCGAGCGCGTCATCGACCAGATTCATGCCCGTGAGGATGAAGCCGAAGTGCTGGTCCGCATTCTCCAGCTGATTATTGTGATAATTTTTGGCACGCTCTATGCCGTCTCGCCAACGCCAACTGGCGGCATGATGACGATCGTTTTTACGCCCGCGGCAATCGGGTTTTATTTCTTCGTGACGGTTTTCGGCCTCGTTTGGTCGTTGCGGGCGCGCCTACCGGATTGGGCTGTCTACTGGTCTTCGATCATGGACATGGGCTTGCTGTTCGCCATAATTTGGAGTTTCGCGGACCAATATAGCCAGCCGGCCGCCTTTTATCTCAAGGCGCCCACACTGCTTTATGTTTTCATTTTTATCGCACTGAGAGCCTTGCGCTTCCAAGCCAGATTTGTCATCGCCGCCGGGTTGGCGGGTGCGGCTGGCTGGATTGCCCTTGTGGTCTATGCTGTGGCCATCGAACCGGAGCAATCTGTGATCACCCGTGATTATGTCGCCTATCTCACCAACAACCTGGTGCTTATCGGCGGCGAAATCGACAAGGTGGTGTCGATCCTGATGGTGACCGGGATTTTGGCCATCGCGCTGCTGCGCGCCAGGCGGTCGGTGGTTCAGGCAGCTTCGGAAGGCACAGCGGCGCGGGATCTGTCGCGTTTTTTCGATGCCTCGGTGGCCAGTAAGATCCGCGCCTCGGGCAATGAAACCGCCCTTGGCCAGGGGGTAATCCGCAATGTGGCCATTCTCAATGTCGATCTTCGGGGCTTCACCCAGCTCGCCGCCACGCTGCCCGCACCTGAAGTCATGGCCATCCTGGCGGATTATCAGGCCCGGTTTGTCGCCATTATTCGCGCCCATGGCGGCGCCATTGATAAATTTCTCGGCGATGGCATCATGGCGACCTTTGGCGCCGTGGAGACTGACGAAACTGCGGCGGCGTCCGCTCTTTCCGCCCTTGAAGATATTGTCACCGAATCCAGAGCTTGGATTGTGGAGCGGGAATCGGCCGGTCTGCCTCCGCTCATCACCAACGCCGCGGTTGCCGCGGGGCCAACGGTCTGCGGTGTCGTCGGTCACGGGTCACGGCTGGAATATACGGTCATTGGTCCATCGGTGAATTTTTCCGCCAAGTTGGAGAAATACAACAAACAGCTGGGAACCCTCGCCCTGACCAATGCCGAAACCCTGGCGCTTGCCAAACCGGTCGGTTTTACGCCCAAGACACCGCCACGCATGGTTAGTTGCGAAGTCGATGGGGTCGCAGGACAACATTCCCTGGCGGTGATGGGAGAATAAAGTCGGGATATTGCGTTGGGTTATCAGACAAAAGACACTTTAGCGGATCTTGACTACTTATACGGATCAGCGGCGTCACGAAGTCCGTCGCCGAGGAAATTGAATGCCAGAATGACCAGAACGACTGGGATCATTGGTGTCATGATCCAAGGGTAGAATTCGATTGCGGTGAGGTTCTGCGCCTCGTTGAGCAACACCCCCCAACTGGTGATCGGCGGCCGCAGGCCCAGGCCGAGAAATGACAGCGCTGTTTCACCCAAGATCATGGCGGGGATCGACAATGAGGCACTGGCGATCAGATGGCTCATGAAGCTTGGCAACAGATGGCGGGCAATGACCCGGCGGGGTTTGGCGCCCATCAGCACCGCGGCGGTGGCAAAATCCTCCTCACGCAACGCCAGGAGTTTTGAGCGCACCGCTCGAGCCAGGCCAGGCCAGTCGAGCAGACCCAATATGACGGTTATCCCCAAAAATACCAAAATCGGCGACCAGGTCACCGGCAAGGCGGCCGAAAGCGCCAGCCACAGAGGCAATTCGGGCAATGACCTTATGATTTCGATGAGCCGCTGGATGACATTGTCGATCCAGCCACCATAATATCCCGATATCCCACCCAATATTATGCCGAGAAAAAATGAGATGGTGATACCGACAAGGCCGACCGTCAGAGATATTCGCGAGCCATAGGAAATGCGGCTGAACATATCCCTCCCCAGGCGATCGGTGCCGAGGAGAAAGAACGTGCCGTTTTCGGGGGGACAGACGAAGTGGAAATCCATATTCCACAGACCCCAGAATTTGTAAGGGTCGCCGGAACAAAGAAATCGTAGTTTTTGCGGTTTCTTGGTGTTTTCAGTAAATTCCCACTGGAAAGTTTCCAGATTGGGTTTGCCGTCCATGGGGTAGACAAACGGTCCGATAAATTCGCCTTCATGAAAGAGCCGCACGACTTGCGGCGGAGTATGGAGATTTTCCTTGGCTCTGTATTCCAGCCCATATGGTGCGATAAATTCCGTGATCAGTATGCTGAGATAGCACAGAGCCAAAAACACCGCCGAGATAACTGCCAGTTTGTGGCGGCGGAATTTGAACCACATCATGGTCCACTGCGAGGCGAGATAGTATTTTTCCTGCTCTGGCGTCAGCTTCTCCACTGAATAGGCATCAAAGGGCGCCGGATTGACATAGTGAGGCAGAGGCTCATCGGCGGAGACGTCCCCGGGGGCATTGCGGTCGGTGATATCGCTCACGATTTGGCCTCCGCGCCCAGCCGAATGCGAGGATCAAGCACCGCCAGCAGAATATCGGACACCAGCATTCCCGCCACCGTCATAACCGCGGCAAAGAGCAAAATAAAGCCGGAAAGGAACTGATCCTGGCTCGAAAGCGAATCCAGAAGGAGCGGTCCGACCGTTGGCAGGTTAAGCACAACGGAGATGATTACCGAGCCTGAAATCAGCTGTGGCAGGAGGTTGCCGATATCGGCGATGAACGGATTGAGGGCCATGCGCAAGGGGTATTTCAACAGCAACCGGCGCTCTGACAGTCCCTTGGAGCGGGCCGTGGTGACATATTGTTTTTGCAGTTCATCAAGCAGATTGGCCCGAAGTCGGCGGATCATCGCGGCGGTTCCAGCGGTGCCAATGACAATCACCGGAATCGCCAGATGGGCCAGGACCGATATGAATTTTCCAAAGGACCACGGTTCGTTGATATATTCGTCGTCCATCAGCCCGCCCACCGACAGGCCGAACCATTTGTTGAAATAATAAAGCAGGATCAGACCGAGCAGGAAATTCGGTATCGCCAGGCCCAGATAACCAACAAAGGTAAACCCGTAGTCGCCCCAGCTATATTGCCGTGTCGCCGAATAAATGCCGATCGGAAAAGCGACGATATAAACGAACATCACGGTGGCGGCGTTAAGAACAATGGTCAGTATCAGACTGTCCCCAACGATATCGGCAACCGGTTTTTCAAACTCAAAACTCCAACCCCAATTGCCCTGCAACAAACCGGAAAATCCCTGGGGGCCAGACCATAATCCCACCCAGATCAGATATTGCTCGACCCAGGACCGGTCCAGGGCAAATTCCTTGCGGAGAAATTCCAGGCGCGCCAAACCGGTTGCCTGGCCCGAGCTGCGCAACTCGATAATCTGGTTTGACAGATAGTCGCCCGGGGGCAATTGGATAATAATAAATGTCAGTGCGCTGACCGCAATCAGCGTTGGCACCATGACCAACAGTCGATATGCCAGATACCGCAGCATCCCAATCGAACTCCAAACTATCTATAAATGTGCTTCAGCTAACCTGCGAACCAAAATTGATCGGGTCTGAAAATTCCAAACAGAGCACCAGGCTCCCAGCTGTAGGTTGCATCTTCAGGAATATTCCGCAGACGTTTCGAAACCACTATCGGCTGGCG
>QILX01000322.1 GCA_003232175.1 Hyphomicrobiales bacterium
TGGTGATGCCTTTTACGGGCATACGCGTGGTCTGGACCTTGTGCGTGACAATTGAGACCTTCTGGCCGACAAGCCGGTTCAGCAGCGTCGATTTCCCGGCGTTGGGCGCCCCGATAAGGGCCACGAAACCGGCCCGGCTTGGGGTATCTTTACGCGCTTCACCCATCTTTCGGCTCGTCAGGTTCATTGTCCGCGTGCGCCTGCTCGCGGACAAGCAGAGCCCCTGCGGCGGCCTGTTCGGCATCGCGCTTGGAACTGCCGCTGCCCGTGGCGGGCGCAAGCCCCGAAACCTGGACATCAAGGGTGAATACGGGGTCATGGTCAGGTCCAGTCCTGCCGGTCTCGCGGTATTCGGGCAATCCCAGGCCGCGCGCCTGGCTCCATTCCTGCAAATCCGTCTTTGCGTCACGCGGCAATTCAATCTGGCGGTCGAGGATCGGCCCCCATTGCCGACGGATGAAACCTACCGCGGCCTCCAGTCCGCCATCGAGATAGATCGCGGCGATGAGGCTTTCTCCGACATCGGCGAGGATAGCCATTTTGTTGCGTCCGCCGGTCTGGTGTTCTCCGATACCAAGACGCAAATGAGGCCCGACACCTATATTGCGGGACACATCGGCCACGGTTTCCCGCCGCACGAGTGCGTTAAATCGCGGCGCCAGCTCGCCCTCGGCAGCTTCAGGGAAAGCCTTGAGCAGCATCTCGGCGACAACCAGCCCCAGCACCCGGTCACCGAGAAACTCAAGGCGCTCGTAACTTGCGGAAGGCCCGCCGGCATCAACACTTGTGTGGGTCAGGGCCCGGCCAATGAGGGCGGGGTCGTTGAATTCATGGCCAAGACGGCGCTGAAGCGTTTCAAGACCATCGCTTGCGGTCTTTTCAGCGCCAGGGCCTTGGCTCATTCGACCGTGATCATCAACCGGTCCCACCGGATCGATGTCGGCCATTTCCAGATTTGCCAGAACCGCGCATCGCCCTGAATGGAAAAGAAAATGATCCGCGCCTTGCCGACAAAATTTTCAAACGGCACAAAACCAACACCGGAGGAAAACCGGCTGTCGGAAGAATTGTCGCGATTGTCGCCCATCATGAAATAGTGATCCTTTGGCACGGTAAATTTGCGGGTGTTGTCGGCAAAGGATCTGGGATCGATATCAAGGGTCATGTAACTTGGACCACCATCGGGCAGTGTCTCGCGGTAACGCCTGATGGCTACGCTCCGGCCCAGATTATCCTGCGAAATATAGTCCTCCACCATATCCCGCTGTACCGGATTATCGTTCAGAAACAAGACGCCGTCGACCATCTGCACCGTGTCTCCGGGCAAACCGATGACGCGCTTTATATAATCCGATGTGCCATCACTGGGCAGCTTGAAAACCGCGACATCACCACGTTCCGGTGTTCCGGACCAGATGCGGCCGGAAAATATCGGCGGGCTGAAGGGAATGGAATGCCGCGAGTAACCGTAGGTGTATTTGGATACAAACAGATAATCCCCAATCAGCAGCGAAGGGATCATCGAACCCGAGGGGATGTTGAAGGGCTGGAAAAACAGCGTGCGAACCACCAGGGCCAGAAGCAGCGCATGAAATATGATGCGCAAGGCCTCCATCAGGCCGCCTTCTTTCTTCTCGTTTTGTGTACCGTTTCGTGCCGGTTCGGTCATGGCCATTGGTCTGCTGTCCGCCTTATCGAAATTAAAACTGTCGGTGCGCCGCCCGGCCCGGGTTTGTCACCCCACCCCTTGCTATAAGGTGCCCGGGGACATTTGGGAATGCCGTATCAATGCAAATTTACCAGGTTTGTAAAAATCCATTCCGATTGGAGATGCATCGCCCCAAGGGTCGAGACTTATCTTCCGGCTGCGGACACCAGTTCCGGCGGCAGCGCTGAAATAATTACTACCGCGGAGGCAAGGGGATAATCATCAGTAATGGTCAGAGCGATATCGGCGACCAGGCCTTTTGGTGTGATTTGCTCAAGCCGGGCCAGCGCGCCCCCGGTCAAAGCCATGGTCGGCCGGCCCGAAGCCAGGTTCACCACCCCGAGATCACGCCAGAAAACCCCACGGCGAAACCCGGTGCCAAGCGCCTTGGCGCACGCTTCCTTGGCGGCAAAGCGCTTGGCGTAACTTTCAACCCGCAAGCGCCGCCGCTCGGATTTATCGCGCTCGGTACGTGTGTAGATGCGATCTAAGAAACGGTCGCCATATTTGTCCAGGGTTTTGCCGATGCGGCGAATGTCGATGAGATCACTTCCAAGTCCGATTATCATTCAGCTGATGCCCCTGGCGGCAGGCTGCGCGTGACGCGGAGCCGTCGGTTTACAACGTTGCACGATCCGGGCCATGGGGGTCCGGCGCCAGCTGGCGCGCGGCCAGCCGTGCACGACGGCGCACCTGATAGGTTTTGACTGCCGCCCGAACCGGGAAATAGATCAAAGCCCCGGCGATGGGGCCAAGAATCAGGCCCCCCACCGTCATCGGCTTGATCAAAGGCCAAAAAACCTCCAGCCAGGCATTGTCGACCCCGGAAAGGGCTGAACCATTAACACTGGTGGGCGCGGTGCCCAGGAGCGATGCAATCTGGAAATAGATTTCATTCCACACATGGCCCACCATTTCGGTCAGATCCACGGGCTCGGACCTGGCCTTGCCGCCAAGGATCAGGTGGCCGAAATTATAAGTAGCGTACCAGATGATTGGGAAGGTCAGCGGATTGCCGATGGAAGTGCCGATAGCCGCCGCCAGCATATTGCCGCGCACCAGCCAGGCGCCAAAAAACGCCACGATAAAATGAAACCCCATAAAGGGCGTGAACGATGCAAACGTTCCCGCGGCCATGCCGATGGCGACGGTGTGGGGGGTGTCGGCCAGACGCCAGACCCGGCGCCAGACATATTGAGTCCAGCGGATCCAGCCGGCTTTCGGCCATACCCATTCGCGAATATTGTGAGCAAAAGTCGGCTTGTTTTTACTCTTAAACAGCATTCAGACCATTCCTCGGCTGCCTGGCGTAGCCGCAGGCAAGTCCTTGAGCCTATTAGGTAGATTGTCGCCGGTAAAGGTGTGGATTTTCAACTGTGCCAGCGCGACCAGGGGCACGCCGATATCAGCTGTGCCGGCAGACCGGTCAACCAGGCAGGCCGCCGCAACCGTTATGCCGCCAGCGGCGGTAACGGCGGCAATGCACTCCCGGCTGGAAAGCCCGGTGGTGACGATATCTTCAACCATCAACACCCGGGCGCCGGCCTTGATTTCAAATCCGCGCCGTAAAACGAAATCACCTTCGACGCGCTCGAAAAATACCGCCGGCAGGCCGAGTTGCCTCCCCATTTCGTAGCCGACCACCACGCCGCCCATCGCCGGTGAAACCACCAGATCAATCAAGGTATCATCGAGGTGCTGTCGTACTTTGCCCGCCAGTACCGCGCAAAGACGGGCCCCCCGGCTGGCGTCCATCATAACCCTGGCGCATTGCAGATAACGATCGCTGTGCAGACCCGAGGACAAAATGAAATGCCCCTCCAGCAAAGCGCCGGCGGCACGAAACTCCTCCAAAACCTCTTCAGCCTTCATCATTTTTTCCGCAAAACCCTGCCCGTCATGAGGCCGGACCTGTACTTCTTTCCACCTTGGAGACCACGCCCAACCGGCGCAGGGCGGCGATCAGACGATTGAGGTGTGTTAAATTCCATACCTCAACATCTATCAGCATTTCGTAAAAATCCTGCGAGCGCACAACCATTGAAAGATTGTCGATATTGCCGTCGGCCTCGGCAATAGTCTGGGCAATGCGGCCAAGGGCGCCGACTTCATTGAGGGTGAAAACCCGCAAGCTGGTGACAAACCGTTCGGGCCGGTCTTCATCGATGTCCCAGGCAACATCGATCCACCGGTGGGTTTCGTCCTCGAATTTTCGTAAAATATCGGCGTGAATTGGGTAGATTGTGACACCCTCGCCTGGGTTCAGGATGCCAACAATCCGGTCGCCGGGAACCACGCCATAGTCGGCGGAAAACCTGACCGCCAGCTCGCCCCTGACCCCCCGGATCGGCAGCGCCGAAGCCTTATCCGCCAGCGCCTTCCCGGATTTGTCTGTACGGCGCCCAAGGGGCAAGTTGTACACTTTTGTCAACGCCCGCCCCAACTCCCGCAAAGGTCCCCCCCGCCCGCCATTTGTCACGGTTGAGGCCCCCTCCTGGCCATCAGCGCTATTGCCACCCAACGCAGTTAATACGACATCGGCAGTCAGCTCTCCCCGGCCAACTGAAATAAAAACATCGTCGACATGGTCGCGATTGAGGCGTGGAAGGATTTCTTCCAGCCTTCCGGTGTCCAGGGACATGCCCGCCCGGCTCATGATCCGATCCAGGATTTCGCGGCCCAGCGCCACATACTGGTCACGCACCACTTCCCGACTGGCGCGGCGGATTGCGGCGCGTGCCTTGCCGGTCACGGCGAGTTTTTCCCATGCCGCCGGTGGTGTCTGGGCCTCGGAGCGGATGATTTCGACCTCGTCGCCATTGGCAAGGCTGTTCAAAAGCGGCGCATGCAGGCCATTGACCTTGCAACCCACGCAAGTGTTGCCGACATCAGTATGGACCGCATAGGCAAAATCAATCGACGTCGCTCCATGAGGCAACGTGATGAGGTTTCCCTTGGGCGTGAAACAAAAGACCTGGTCGTGAAATAATTCAAGACGTGTGTGTTCAAGAAATTCCTCGGGGTTATCACCTTCTTCCAAAGCTTCAACTAAATACCGCAACCATTTGTAGGCATTGGAGTCCTCGGCAAGCGGTCGCCGTCCGTCTTCGTCGGGGTTGTCCTTATAGAATGCATGGGCGGCAACCCCGCGCTCAGCCACATCGTGCATATCCAAGGTACGGACCTGCAGCTCGACCCGCTGTGAACCGGGGCCGACAATGGTGGTATGCAGCGAGCGATAATCGTTTTGTTTCGGCGTTGAGATATAGTCCTTGAACCGCCCCGGCACCACCCGCCAGGCCTGGTGAATAACGCCAAGGGCGCGGTAACATTCATCGGACGTGGTCACCAGAACTCGAAACCCGTAAATGTCCGATAATTGCTCAAGCGCGATCTGCGATCGTTCCATTTTACGCCAGATCGAATGGGGCCTCTTTTCGCGCCCGGCGATCTGCGCTGTGATCCCGGCATCGGCCAGCCGGGCCCGCAAGGCTTCGGAAATATCCTCGACCAGCGCGCCGGAGCGGCTCCGAATAAAATTGAGCCGGTCCACAATGGTATTGCGCGCATCGGAATTGATGACCGCAAAAGCCAGATCCTCGAGTTCCTCGCGCATGGTCTGCATGCCCATGCGCCCGGCAAGAGGCGCATATATATCCATGGTTTCCTGGGCGATGCGAGCGCGTTTTTCAGTATCGACATGGCCAATGGTGCGCATGTTGTGCAGTCGGTCGGCAAGCTTGACCAGCAGCACGCGGGCATCATCGGCAACCGCCAGCAACAATTTTCGCAGGTTCTCCGCCTGGGCCGCCTGTTTGGAGACCAGATCAAGGCGGTTTATTTTGGTGAGCCCATCGACGAGAGCGCCAATTTCAGTACCGAATATAGTGTCAATCTCTTCACGGGTGGCGTCGGTATCTTCGATAGTGTCGTGAAGCAGCGCCGTCGCTATGGTGGCGTCATCGAGTTTCAGATCGGTCAGAATTGCCGCGACTTCGAGGGGGTGGGAAAAATAGGGATCGCCAGAGGCCCGTTTCTGGCTGCCGTGGGCGCGCATGGCATAGACATAGGCGCGATTGAGAAGAGCCTCATCGGCCCTGGGGTCATAACTTATGACCTTTTCGACAAGTTCATATTGCCGCATCATCGCCGGCGCACTTTTTGAGAGGTCCTGAAGACCAAAGGGTGCGGCGCCTGGCCCCGATTGTGCCGCGCCCTGGTCAGCCGGTCGCGGTCAGCGTTTTTGCCCGCGTGCATTCATGGCTTCGGTGTCGGCCAGCCCCTCCAGACCGCGCAACAGATCTTCTTCGGACATTCTGTCCATGGGGGCGGCATCGGACCGGTCGTCACCAAAAATGGTGTCCTTGGAGGTAATCGCCGGAACCGCCTCTTCCTCGGGTTCATCCACTTCTGCGTAACGCTGCATCGAATGGATCAGGTCTTCCTTCAAATCATCCGCGGAAACAGCCTCCTCGGCGATTTCGCGCAGCGCCACCACGGGGTTTTTGTCCCGGTCCCGGTCTATCGCGAGATCCGCTCCGGCCGACAGCATTCTCGAACGATGGCTGGCAACGAGCACAAGTTCAAATCGGTTAGGAACCTTGTCGATGCAGTCCTCGACGGTCACGCGCGCCATGGGCACACTCCTGAAAATTGAATGGGTGTGGAATTAGAACCTGATTTAGGCCGGTAAACACCAAAGCGCAAGTCGTATTTACGCACCTATTTGTTATTATGCCGAAAATTTGCAACACCTTGGAGTTGCCTTTGAGGGATAAAGACCCGACAATACGTGAAAGTTCTCGCCGGTTCGCAATTGTAGTCCGGCGCCACAATTGTCATAATCCAACAGGGTATGCTGGTTTTAACCGATACCCGTACCATTTGAGCACGACATGCGAATTCACCCTGACGACCGCTATGCGCTGTTTATTGACGGCGCCAATCTTTATGCCACCAGCCGGGCGCTGGGATTTGATATCGACTATAAGCGATTGTTGAATTATTTTCGTGCGCAAGGCCGCTTCATTCGGGCGATTTATTATACCGCCCTTCTTGAAGATCAGGATTATTCCCCCATTCGGCCGCTTATCGACTGGCTGGATTACAACGGTTTCACGGTCAAGACCAAACCGGCAAAAGAATTCACCGATGCCGCCGGCCGCCGCCGGGTGAAGGGCAATATGGACATTGAACTGGCCATTGACGCCCTTGAGATGTCCGATAATCTTGACCATATCGTGCTGTTTTCCGGTGATGGCGATTTTCGCCATCTGGTCGAAGTTCTGCAGGGGCGCGGCAAGCGCGTAACCGTGGTTTCGACGATCTCGGTGCAGCCTTCGATGATTGCCGACGAACTGCGGCGCCAGGCTGACGAATTCGTTGATCTGACCAGCCTCAAGGCCGAAATCGCCCGCGACGGCGCACCGCGTAACGGACACCGTGACCGACCGGCCCCGGACAATGATCCCGGTGAGCCGGATGATGATGATGACTATGATGACGATGACGACTATGAAGATGACGACGAGGATGAAGACGATTGAGCCGGGCCACCACGGGATTTGGCACCGCCGAGCCCGCCGCGGATTGTCCAGCCTGCCCGCGACTGGTCGCGTTTCGTCACGATGTCCGGTCCCTCCACCCCGGTTGGCATAATGCGCCTGTAGCCTCATTTGGCGATACAAGCGGCCAATTGCTAATCGTTGGATTGGCTCCTGGCATGAAAGGCGCCAATCGCACCGGGCGGCCCTTCACCGGCGATTATGCCGGCGATCTGCTTTATAAGACCCTGATTTCACACCGGTTTGCCAGCGGAGTTTATGACGCGCGGCCTGATGACGGGCTGGAGCTTGCCGATTGTCTGATTACAAATGCAGTACGGTGCCTGCCGCCGCAAAACAAACCTAACGGAGCGGAAATCAAGGCCTGCCGCCCGTTTTTGCTGGCGACCATGGCGGGCATGCCAAATCTTCGGGCCGTCCTTGCCCTGGGTCGCATTGCCCATGAGACGTTTCTCAGTACCGTTGGCGCCAGGCGCAGCGCCCACCCATTTGGACACAATTGCGCCCATGAACTGGACGGGCTGACACTATTCGACAGCTACCACTGCTCGCGCTACAACACCAATACCGGGCGGCTGACCGAGATGATGTTCAACGATGTGTTCGACGCCATCGACCGGTTTCTGGGGCGTCAGGACTGAGATTTTGGTTTTTCTGCCGACATGAAGGCATTAGCCTTGGCATCGGGCAGAGCGTCCGTCGCGTAGGTGAAAGTCCCTTGATCCTGAACTTCGCGTGCAGCCCTGATCATGGCGCCAAGCGCGGCGCGAGCGAACGAGCCGCCGACGCTGATGCGTTTCACCCCGGCATCGCGAAGTTCCGCTACCGAAAGCGGCGCGCCCTTCAATCCCATGACAACATTGAGAGGTTTATCGACAGCGGTCACAACCGCAGTTATGTCCGCAAGGCTGGAGAGGCCCGGCGCATAAAGCACATCGGCGCCGGCGGCGGAAAACGCCTGCAGACGGCGGATGGTGTCATCGAGGTCGGGCCGGCCCCACAGATAGTTTTCGCACCGCGCGGTAAGAAGGAACGGCAGCGGTCCCGCTGCCTCCGCCGCCGCCATGATGCGTTCGACAGCGTGTTGAAACTCATATATCGGGTTGTCCTGGTCTCCGGTGGCATCCTCGATCGAGCCGCCCACGAGCCCGGTCTGCGCCGCAAGCTCGATAGTGCGGGCGCAAATCTCCGGCTCTTGGCCAAATCCTCCCTCAAGATCGGCGGAAACCGGCAGCCCGGTTGCCTCGACGATGGCGCGGGCGTTGGCGAGGGTTTCTTCGCGCGACAGGGCGGCGCTGGAATCCCGCCGCCCGACAGAAAACGCGAACCCCGCGCTGGTGGTGGCCAGGGCCTCAAAACCAAGGGCGGTCAGTATTCTGGCGCTCCCGGCGTCCCAGGGATTTGGCATGACAAAGGTTTCAGATCCTTGGTGAAGCTTCTGAAACCGTTGGTATTTGTCCGTCTGTTCGGTAGCGCTCATGCTGATCCCCAATGCCGAATGTCAAAGCTAACAGACCACCCTACCCCCGGTCGCGCAAGAGCCGCGCCTTGTCGCGGGACCAGTCGCGGTCGCGCTGGGCGGCGCGCTTGTCATGCAGTTTTTTGCCCCGCGCCAGGCCCAGCTGCAGCTTGGCCCGGCCGCGTTCGTTGAAATAGAGCTTGAGCGGCACGATCGTCAGTCCCTCCCTTTGAATTGCCCCAGCGAATCGGTCGATTTCACGGCGGTGCATCAGCAGTTTGCGGGGCCGTCGCGGCGGGTGATTCAGGCGATTGGCGGCGAAATATTCCGGGATATGGGCGTTGATCAGAAAAAGCTCGCCGGATTTTTCCACCGTGGCATAGGCTTCCCCCAAAGAGGCCCGGCCAGCGCGCAAGGCCTTGACTTCCGAACCGGTCAGCTGAATGCCGGCTTCGAAGGTATCAAGAATTTCAAAATGAAACCGCGCCTTGCGGTTGTCGGCGACGACACGTCCGGTGAATTCAGGCTTGCCGCCTCGTTTAGCCGCCATCTTTATTACCCGTTCAAAATCCCGGCATGGACCATGGCGTCGCGAACGACAGTCTTGGTGGCCTCATTAATCGGCACCATGGGCAGCCGCGCGTGAGGATTGCAATGGCCCAGAAGTGAGCAGGCATATTTGACCGGCCCAGGATTGGTTTCGACAAAGAGTGCCTGATGCAGCGGCATCAGCCGATCCTGCAAACGGCGCGCCGCGGTAAAGTCACCGGACCGGGTCGCCGCTTGAAGTTCAGCACACAGGGCGGGCGCGACATTGGCGGTAACCGATATGCAGCCAACACCGCCATGGGCGTTATAACCGAGCGCCAGGGCGTCTTCACCAGTGAGATGAACAAATTCAGGATCGCATGCCAGGCGCTGCAGGGTTGCGCGCTCGATTTTTCCGGTGGAATCCTTGGTGCCGGCAATATTTGGCAATTTGGATAGACGCGCCATGGTTTCCACCGACATCTCCGAAGCGGTCCGGCTGGG
>QILX01000348.1 GCA_003232175.1 Hyphomicrobiales bacterium
ATTGCAGTCGTGCCGGTGGAAGCGGGGTGGAGTGATGTCGGCTCTTTTGAAGCTTTGCATGAGATTTCGGCCCGCGACAGCTGCAACAATGCCTCCAGGGGATTTGTTGTCACCCAGGATGTGCGCGATTGTTACCTGCATGCTGATCAAGGCGTCATTGCCGCCGTCGGCATCCGGGGGCTGGCGGTGGTCCGCTCTGGCGACGCCGTTCTGGTGACCCCGCTGGATCGGTCACAAGACCTGGCACAGGTCCGAAACCGGATTACCGCACTCCCCCGGCGGCCCGATCACCTTGCCCCCCCGACCAAATTCAGCAAAGCAGCATCGCGGCTTTATGACTGGTTGACCGAAGAGGCCCTGCCGATCTGGGGGGCCAGGGGATGGGACGCGGAGGGCAGCGGTTTTTTTGAGAGCATGACCCTTGAAGGGAACCCAAATCCGGCTGACGAATTTAGACGCCTGCGGGTGCAGGCCCGGCAGATTTTTGTCTGCTGCACGGCCCACGATCTCGGCCTTGCCGGGCCTTTTCTGGAAACAGCGGAACGCGGCTTTAAATGTCTTCGCGACCGGGGCTGGCAGGAGGCCGGGGGCTGGCCTCACCTCTTCACCCCCCAAGGCACTATCAAGGACCCAAAGCGCGACACATATGATCACGCCTTTGTTCTTTTTGCCATGGCGGCGCTTTTCCGTTCGACCGGCGATGAGGCTGCCCTTGAATGGGCTGGCCGGACCGTGGCATATCTTGACGCGGTCATGGCCGACCCGGCCCATGGCGGCTACACCGAAGCTGCGCCGCCCGAACTCCCGCGTCGGGCCAATCCGCACATGCATCTGCTGGAAGCGTTTCTGGCGCTCTACGATGCCACGGGAGATTTTTCCTGGTTGAGCCGCGCGCGCGAAATGGTGACGCTTTTTACCGATAACTTTCACGACCGGGCCACGGGAACGCTGACGGAATTTTTCGAACCCAACTGGCAGCCGGCGGAGGGCATATCGGGCCGCTTGCGCGAACCGGGCCATCATTGGGAATGGGCGTTTTTGCTGCATGAATACAGCGCGCGCACGGGCCAGGACTTCAGCGCCGAGATCGATAGCCTGACGGGTTTCGCCCTCGCCCACGGCCACGAGCCCGATACCGGGCTGGCCTACGACGAAGTGCTTGAAGACAGCGCGGTGCACACACCGGATTACCGGCTCTGGCCACAGACCGAGGCGCTCCGGGGGCTGGAGATGTTACGCCATAGAGGCGCGCCAGACCTGGAGGACCGCATTGATCGACTGGCTGATGCGGTGTTTCACCGCTTTATCGCCCCGGCGCCGGGCAAGGGCATGTGGGTTGACCGTTTAAGCCCCGACGGCGGCTGGTTGTCCGAAGCGGTGCCAGCCAGCTCGCTCTATCACCTCGTCACCGGAATCCTGGCCCTTGGCGGCGAAAAAACCTGATCGTGTCATCAGGGGCAAGATTGGCGCAAAGTTCTGTCCTGAACAACGAGCCGTGGAGCATGCAATACCCATCAAGGTAAATGGCGCGCAAAATGGGGCGGCTGGCAGCCAGAACCAGACGGTTGACTTCACCGAATGACAGGCCCAAATGAGGGCCAGAATTCAACAAGGTATGTCCGTTGACCCTCCCCCTTTCCCCCCAACTCGCCGCCCTTGAAGCGGAGGGTATCCGCATCATCCGCGAGGTCGCGGCGGCTTTTGCCAAACCGGTAATGCTTTATTCCATCGGCAAGGATTCCTCGGTGATCCTGCATCTGGCGCAAAAAGCATTTTTTCCCGGCCCCCTGCCCTTTCCGCTGCTGCATGTCGATACCACCTGGAAATTTGCTGAAATGATCGCCTTCCGCGATCAGATCGCCAGCCTGCCGGGGCTCGATCTTCTGGTTCACATCAATCAGGACGGCGTTGCAAGGGGCATCGGCCCGCTGAGCCATGGGGCGAGCCTGCACACCCAGGTGATGAAAACCGATGCGCTGAAACAGGCCCTTGAGGCCCATGGTTTTGATGCCGCTATCGGCGGTGCGCGCCGGGATGAGGAAAAAAGCCGCGCCAAGGAGCGGGTGATGTCCCACCGCACCGCCACCCATGGCTGGGACCCCAAAAATCAGCGTCTTGAATTCTGGAACCTTTACAACACCAATCTGGCGGCGGGCGAGAGCTGCCGGGTGTTCCCTCTATCCAACTGGACTGAAAACGATGTGTGGCGCTACATTGAGGCCGAAACCATTGACGTCGTGCCGCTCTATTTTGCCAAAATGCGGCCCGTGGTGACCCGTGGCGGAATGCTGATCATGGCCGATGATGACCGGTTGGCCCTGGAGCCGGGGGAGAAGATCGAACACAAAATGGTGCGCTTCCGCACCCTTGGCTGTTACCCGCTTACCGGCGCGGTGGTCTCCCAGGCGGCAACGATCGCCGAGGTCGCAGCTGAAGTCGAAGATGTCCGAATTTCCGAACGCGCCGGGCGGCTGATTGATCATGACGATGCCTCGTCAATGGAAGCTAAAAAACGCGAGGGATATTTCTGATGGCGGCGGCGGGCAGGTCCGGCGGTCTACTGAAATTTATGACCTGTGGCAGTGTCGATGACGGCAAATCGACCCTGATCGGGCGCTTGCTCTTTGAACAAAACCTCATAATGGACGATCAGCTCAAGGCGGTAGAGCGCGACAGCAAACGCCACGGCACCACCGGCGGTGTCGATCTGGCGCTGGTCATGGACGGCCTCAGCGCCGAGCGCGAACAGGGCATCACCATCGACGTTGCTTATCGTTATTTTTCCACCCCGGCGCGCAAATTTGTCGTCGCCGATGCGCCCGGTCACGAGCAATACACCCGCAACATGGCCACCGCCGCCTCGGTCTCCGACGTGGCGGTGCTGCTGGTCGATGCGCGCAAAGGTCTTTTGGCGCAGACAAGGCGGCATTCGATCATTTCCGCGCTTTTTGGCATTCGCCATGTCGTTGTGGCGGTCAACAAGATGGACCTGATGGACTACTCCGAAGATATCTTCGCCGCGATTAAGGCCGACTATGCGGATTTTTCGCGGGAACTTAGCTTCAGCACCATCACCACTCTGCCGATAAGCGCCCGGGACGGCGACAATGTGACAACAAAAAGTCCGCAATTTGGCTGGTATGACGGACCAACGCTTCTGGGCCATCTGGAAACCCTCGATGTCACCTCCGATACAGTGTCAAAACCGTTCCGGATGGCGGTGCAATGGGTTAACCGCCCTAATGCCGACTTCCGGGGGTTTGCCGGAACCCTTGCCAGTGGGCATGTGCGTCCCGGGGACCGCATCACAGTAGCCGGATCGGGAAAATCAAGCTCGGTGGCAAGAATTGTCACCATGAATGGCGACCTTGACGTCGCCGAGGCTGGATCGTCAGTGACCCTGACGCTCGCAGACGAAATTGATATCAGTCGAGGCGATATATTGGCGCCGGAGACAGCGCGACCGGATGTTGCCGACCAGTTTGCGGTGAATTTGCTGTGGCTGGGTGACGAACCGATGTATCCGGGCAGAGCCTACATCATGAAAATCGGCACCAAAACCGTACGGGCAACGGTAACAACGCTCAAACACCGGGTCGATATCGATACCTTGGGTGAGGAGGCGGCCAAGGAGCTTGAACTCAACCAGATCGGCGTTGCCAATATTTCGCTTGGCGAGGCCATCGCCTTTGACCCGTTCAAGACCAACCGCGAAACTGGCGCCTTCATCCTCATAGACCGCTATTCAAATGCCACGGTTGCAGCTGGCACTATTGAATTTGCCCTGCGGCGGGCGAAAAACCTCGCCTGGCAGGCGCTCGATATCGACAAAGCGGCGCGCGGGGAACAATTGGGCCAGAAGCCGGCGGTCATCTGGATGACCGGGCTTTCAGGTTCAGGCAAATCCACCATCGCCAATCTGGTTGAAAAGCGGCTTTTTGCCCTGGGGCGGGCGACTTACGTGCTCGACGGCGACAATGTCCGCCATGGCCTTAATCGCGACCTGGGCTTCACCGATGCCGACCGGGTGGAAAACATCCGCCGGGTGGGCGAGGTGGCAAGGCTTTTTGTCGATGCCGGGATGATGGTCATTGTGAGTTTCATTTCACCCTTCCGGTCCGAACGGCGCATGGCGCGCGATCTTGTGGAAGACGGCGAGTTTCTCGAAGTCCATATCGACGCCCCGATCAAGGTCTGCGCGGCCCGCGACCCGAAAGGCCTTTATGCCCGCGCCGCCGCAGGAGAGATCGCCAATTTCACCGGCATAAGTTCACCTTATGAGGCCCCCAAATCCCCTGATCTTCATATCGATACAACAAGTCTTTCCCCCCAGCAGGCTGCCGAAAGGGTAGTTCAAATGCTTACCGAAAGAAAAATCATCAACTGACCAGACAGGATTGACGGTTTACCGGGTCGCAATACCACCCCGCTATTTTTAGGAAAATCACTACAGCGGGTTTTGATATGAGCGTTTTGGTTACCGGCGGCGCCGGATATATTGGCAGCCACATGGTTCTGGCCCTTATGGACCGGGGCGAAGAGGTGGTTGTTCTGGACAACCTTTCAACCGGCCACAAATGGGCCGTACCCCAGAGTGCCAATCTGGTGGTTGGAGAGGCAGGCGATGAAAAACTCGTCGGGCAGCTGATCAAACATTACAAAATAGACGCCATAGCTCACTTTGCCGGCTCAATTGTTGTGCCGGATTCAGTTACCGATCCGCTTGGATATTATCACAACAACACCGTGACCAGCCGGGCACTGATGGCGGCGGCGATTGCCGGCGGGGTGCAAAACTTCATATTTTCTTCCACGGCGGCGGTATACGGCGCGGCAAAATCCAACCCGATTGGCGAGGATGCGGACCTGGCACCGATTTCGCCCTATGGCTCCTCCAAGATGATGACCGAGATCATGCTGCAAGACGCCGCCGCCGCACATGATTTCCGTTATACGGCGCTGCGCTATTTCAACGTCGCCGGCGCTGATCCAAAGGGGCGGTCGGGGCAGTCGACCCCGAGAGCCACGCACCTCATCAAGATGGCGGCACAAACAGCATTGGGCGACCGGCCACGGCTCGATATTTTCGGCACCGATTATGACACTCCGGACGGCACTTGCGTGCGCGACTATATCCATGTCACCGATCTGGCGGCAGCTCATCTTCAGGCCTTGGACCGTTTGCGGGGCGGCGGTGACAGCGTGGTGCTGAATTGCGGCTACGGTCGCGGGTTCTCGGTTCGCGATGTCATTGCCGCGGTGGAGAAAGCCGCGCAGACAAAAATCAATGTGCGCGAAGCGCCGCGCCGGGCGGGCGACCCACCGGCATTGGTTGCCGGTGTTGAAGCGATTTTCAAAACTCTGAACTGGTCCCCGGCACATGACGATCTTGATGAAATCGCCGCCTCCGCCCTGGCCTGGGAATGCCACCTGCGAAGCCTTGATCACGCGGCCTGATCGTCTGCTCTTCAGAACTACCGCACTTCGGTTTCGGCCTCTTTGTTGCCGTTTTCGCCTTGATACTGCCGAGATTGCCGGATTCTGTTAAACTCTGAAACGAATCGGCGCCGCGAGTACATTTCGGCGAGCGGTTTCTGTTGACCGACTGAACTTTTGTCGACCATCTGAACCAAGGAGCGGAAATGCGGTGTTTTAAGTTTATTTTCGGCGGAATTGCGGCCCTGGCCTTGGCTTTCCCTTTGTCGTCACAGGCGCAGACCCTCGATATCACTTCGCTGATTAACCAGACAGCGCCATTTTCGATAGCCAAATATAACCGCCAAATCGAGGGGTTGTGGCCCCAGGCGCGGGCAAAGGGCGTGAGCCGATCAACCTTTGACCGCGCCTTCGCCGGTATGACCCCTGACCCAAGCGTCCTGAAAAAGGCGTCTAAACAGCCTGAATTCACCACGCCCCCATGGCACTACATCAACAAACGTGTTTCTGAAAAACGCATTGGCAACGGCCTTGAGAAACTGGGTGAATACTCCGCCCTGCTCGACCAGATCGAAGCGCGTTACGGCGTTGACCGTTATGTGGTTGTTGCCATCTGGGGCATGGAATCAAGCTATGGCTTCATTCTCAACGATACCAGTATTGTCAAACCAGTAATCCAGTCGCTGTCGACGCTGGCTTTTTATAGCCGCTCAAAACGACGGAAAAAATTTGGCCGCAGACAACTGCTGGCCGCCCTGCAAATTCTTGAGGCTCGCGACACGACCCCTGAACGCATGTTGGGGTCGTGGGCCGGGGCCATGGGGCACACCCAGTTTATCCCAACGACATACCTGGCCTACGCGGTTGATTTTGATGGTGATGGGCGGCGCGACATCTGGGACAATGTTGCCGATGCTTTGGGGTCCACGGCGCACTACCTCAAGAAATCCGGCTGGCAGACTGGCCAGACCTGGGGTTATGAAGTCAAATTGCCCCGAGGCTTCAATTATGGACTTACGGGGCGGAAAAACTCCCGAACTCTGAGGGAGTGGCAAAAGCTGGGCCTTGCCCGGGTCAGCGCCAAGACCTTCCCGCGCCCCAGCGACAAGGCGTGGCTGGTAACCATGGCCGGCGCAAGAGGACCGGCCTTTTTGATGTTGAGGAACTTCCGCTCGATACTGCGGTACAACAATGCAAATTCTTATGCCCTGGCTGTCGGTCATCTGGCGGACCGATTGCGCGGTGGTGATCCCTTTGTGCAGCCCTGGCCGGAAGGTGACCGGCTTTTGGGCAAAGACAGACGTAAAGACCTGCAAAAATTGCTTCGCGCGCGCGGCTATAATATTTCCGCAATTGACGGTAAGATCGGACCGAAAACGCGCAAAGCCATCCGAGCCTTCCAGTCGCAGGTCGGCCTGGTTCCGGATGGATTTGCCACCAAGGCGCTCCTGGACCGGTTACGCCAGTCGTCTTGACCCGGTTTTGTTGAAAATGGGAGAGGTCATCACCTGATTATGGGTATCTCGACTAAGTATTTCCGCCGGCGGCTTGCTGGTATCGCGGCGATCCTGATCGGTGCCATTATTATTGGCGGCAGCGGCCCGGCGGCGGCCCTTGGCCCTGGCCTGACCGTTAAGCCCGGCGTTGCCGCCAGCGAAGCCACAGTTAAACAGGCCCAGTTTTTCTGGCCTTTCAGGGACCAGAGACGAGTTCGCAGAGCACCGAAGCGCGGGCGCACACGAGCGCCTGCCCGGGAGCGGGCAAAGGCGGTTCCGCGCGGCGAGGAAAAAAAGCTGGCCGGCGTCAAGACGGAAAACCCCAACGCCACCCGGATTGTCGTCTTCGGCGATTCTGTCGCCAAGGACCTTTGGCAGGGCATTGCCAAATCACTCGGCGAGGATGCCTCGTTTGAAGTCTTGCGGAAAACCAAGGCCTCCAGCGGCATGGTTCGCGACGACTTTTACGATTGGCAAAAAGCTGTGGCCGCGGCCCAGTCCGAGGGCCGCATTGACATTGCGGTCTGGATGATCGGCATCAATGATCTGCAAAAACTGCGAACCGGCGGCGGGCGCTTTGATCCCCACACACCGGAATGGAACAAAGCCTACACGTCTCGGATTGATGGCGCCGTCAAAGCCCTTTTGGAAAAAGGAACCGCCGTTTACTGGGTTGGCCTGCCCATTGCGCGCAGCCCGAAACTGACCAGGGGCTACGCCCAGATCAATACCCTTGTTCGAGAACGCATCGATCTTATGGGCGCGCGCTATGTGGATATCTGGGACGGATTTGCCGACGAAAATGGCGCCTATAGCGCTTATGGTCCCGATATCGCTGGTGACAGACGAAAATTACGTAAAGGCAACGGCATACATTTTTCCACCCGCGGCATCGAAAAACTTGTGTTGTTTGTTGAACAGGCCATCAGGGCCGACCTTGACGGGGCCGGGACAACGCTTGATGGCAGGCGGGTGATCCGCCAGGGCGCGCAAGGAGGACTGGTTGTCTCCAGCGGCGCTTCTGGAACCGGCGGAGCGGACGAGTTAGCGGGCGCTGGCGATCCGTCGGGCAATGTCCAGGTTTCTGCCGTTCAACCTATAAAGCTGCCACGTATCGCCGCGCCGGCCGCCGCGCCGGGCCAGCCGATGATGTTGAATACCCCGGCCACCGCGACCGGCAAGACCGACGGCGAGGAAGTCGTCTCCCCGCTCTTCACGGTTTTGATGCGCGGCGAAGCCCTGGCGCCAAAACCGGGCCGGGCCGACGATTTTGCCTGGGATGAGAATAGCGGCCAGCGCTGAACGTAAAACCGATTTTGACCTGGGGCGACAGCGGCCCCGGACCGGAAGATACCCAACACTTCTGTGGATAGGCTTTTGCGCCGGGCCGTCAACGTCGTTATAAGATCAAAAAGCCCGGCCCCCTGGTGCCTTCGCGCATCCGGGGTTTTTTTTCGCAAAGTTTTGGGGAATTTTCATGGCCAATGTGGTTGTCGTCGGCTCGCAATGGGGCGATGAAGGCAAGGGCAAGATCGTTGACTGGCTGTCCGAACGCGCCGATGTGGTGGTGCGTTTTCAGGGCGGGCACAATGCCGGGCACACACTTGTCATCGATGGCAAAGTCTACAAATTATCATTATTGCCGTCGGGAATCGTCCGGCCCGGCAAACTTTCCATTCTCGGCAATGGCGTGGTCATCGATCCCTGGGCGTTGGCCGCGGAAATCGAAAAATTGCGTGGAGAAGGCGTTGAAATTTCACGGAAAAACCTTCGTATCGCCGAAAACGCCACCCTGATCCTGCCCCTGCACCGTGAGCTGGACGCCATGCGCGAGGCCGCCGCCGGTGCCGGGCAGATCGGCACCACCAAGCGCGGTATCGGCCCGGCCTATGAGGATAAAGTCGGGCGGCGGGCCATCCGGGTCATGGATCTGCAGAACCTTGCCACGCTGAAGCCAAAACTGGAGCGCATCCTTACCCACCACAACGCTTTGCGCCGTGGCCTGGGTGAGGCCGAGGTGGCGATGAGCGAGCTTTACGACCAGCTCACCGAGGTTCAGCCAGATATCCTGCCTTTTGTCGATTCGGCCTGGGCGTTGATGGAAAAAGTCCAGCGCGAAGGAAAACGTATATTGTTCGAGGGCGCGCAAGGGTTCTTGCTCGACAACGATCACGGCACCTACCCTTTTGTCACCTCTTCAAACACGGTGGCGGCCCAGGCGGCAACAGGCACCGGCATCGGGCCCTCGGCGCTCAATTATGTGCTTGGCATCACCAAGGCCTACACCACCAGGGTCGGTGCGGGGCCGTTCCCCACCGAGCAGGAGAATGAGGACGGCCGACTTTTGGGGGAACGCGGCCACGAGTTCGGCACTGTCACCGGCCGCCAGCGGCGCTGCGGCTGGTTTGACGCCGTGCTGGTGCGCCAGGCAATCAAAACTTCGGGCATCACCGGCATCGCACTCACCAAGCTCGATATCCTCGATGGCTTCGATACGTTGAAAATATGCATAAAATACCGCCTCGACGGCCAGGACATCGACTACCTGCCGGCATCGGAGGGCGCGCAATCCCGCGTGGAGGCGGTCTACGAGACCATGGAAGGCTGGTCGCAATCCACCGCCGGGGCCCGCACCTGGAACGAATTGCCAGCCCAGGCGGTCAAATATATCCGCCATGTGGAAGAGCTCATCGAATGCCCGGTGGCGCTGCTCTCGACCAGCCCGGAGCGGGACGATACGATATTGGTGATTGAGCGCCTGGGAGATGAAATATGAAATATGAAAAACTTGGCCGGTCAAGCCTGACCGTGTCACGGCTATGTCTGGGCACCATGCAATTCGGGGCACGCACCAGCGCCAAGGATTCCGCCATCATCATCGACAAGGCGAGGGCGGCGGGCATCAATTTCATCGATACGGCGGATGCCTATAATGACGGCCGTTCCGAGGAAA
>QILX01000279.1 GCA_003232175.1 Hyphomicrobiales bacterium
ATCCGGGCATCCCATGAACAAAAGGATCTTTTTTATTATTCTGACAATATCGGCAATACCATAGATTGCGGGTTGAAAACGGTGACCGGCGACCCGGGTTCGATTTCCATATTCCATTGTTTGACATTGCATGGGACCGGTCTAAACGACAGCGAAAATCCTCGCATCTCATTGCGTTATCTGGTCTCCAAGTCTGATCAGAATTCGGAAATTACACTTCAGGATCACGCTAACGCCAAAATATTCGGACCGAAAAAGGTCTATCCCGCACGGCTTGACATCAATCTTGACGGGTCATTCAAAAAAGTGGGGTCTTCGTTGATATCCATGGGCCTGGGCTGACTGTTGGCCTGTTTAAGTCATATGATGCAGTGCTGAATGGCCCGGGAAATTATGACTGGGTCTTCCGCGTTGCATCGTCGCCGCGCGCCGGCGGGGGGCATGTGGCGCGCTGCCTCAATCTGGCAACGGCACTGGCGGACGGCGGCGCGCAAACAATATTCGTCCTTGACGATGATGGCTGCGACAGCGGCGCAGATATCGAGGCGCGTGGGTTTGCCTGGCGTGTCGCCTCCGATATGCCCGGCGGTCGGATCCGGGCCTGTGTCATCGACGGTTACGATTATGACGACGACATGCTGAGCCACTGGCGGCAGCAGGCAACGTTGGTTACGGCCCTCGTGGATCAACTGCCAATACCGACCTGGGCCGATCTGATCCTGGCGCCGGGATTTGCCCCGGACAATAATTTTGGCGCCGGACGCCGCGTTCTGGCTGGTCTTCAATATGCTTTGATTGATCCTCGCCATGCTTCGGGGCCAAAATCGATCACGGGGAAGGTAAAAAACATACTGGTGAGTTTTGGTTTGCGCGATTCCCTGAATGCGACCCGTTTGTCGCTTCAGGCTTTGGACAGACTTCCCGACATTCTCAACAATGATATAGCCATCACAGTGGCCATGGGAGTAACGGCACCACATCGGGACGCAATAGTGGCCCAGGTGCAATCGATGCAAAACGCCATCTGTAAAATCAACGCCGATATGACGTTTTGTTATGCCCAGGCTGATCTTGCCATTGGTGGCGGTGGCGTCGGTATGCTGGAGCGCATGGCAAGGGGGCTGCCATCGGTGTCAGTCGTTCTTGCCAAAAATCAGGCGCGGCAGATCGAAATCTGCGCTCAAACCGGCGGTACTCTGAATGCCGGACCCATCGTTCACCTTGACGCTGGTGAACTCGCCACGATGATTGGCCCGTTGTTGCGATCCGCACAAAGCCGGGCCACGATGAGTGCCCGGGCCCGCGAAGCGATCGATGGCCGAGGGCCGGCGCGGTGCGCAAGAACAATGCTGGAGTTGGCATTTGCGAGCTGAGACAAATTTTTCGAAAAGTTCAGAGGCCTTGGACCTTATGATACCTTTTGGCAAACTCCACATCGGAGACGGCAAACCGGTCGTGATTATTGCCGAAATTGGCGTTAATCATGAGGGATCGGTGGAGGTCTGCGCAAACATGATCGAGGCGGCGGTGCGGGCCGGCGCCGATGTCGTCAAACTACAGACATCCGATCCTGATGAACACTATCTTCCAGGGACACCTTCATACGAGATTTACAACAAGGCGCGGTTTACGCCTGAAGAAACCGGGGCGATGTTCTCGCTGGCCAAAAGCCTCGGTGTTGAGATCTGCACGACTTGCGGTGATGTTCCGACATTTGAGTTGATCGAGGCACTTGATCCCGCCGGGCACAAGATATCGTCGGGTATGCTTGTCAATCTGCCGATGATCCGGCGATTTGCCCGATCCGGACGACCGCTGATTATTTCAACTGGCATGGCCGGACTTGAAAATGTTGCCATTGCCGTGGATGCGGCCCGTGATGCCGGTGCCCGGCATATTGCGATACTGCAGTGTACCTCCCTTTACCCAGCCCCCCCCGCAACGCTCAATTTGCGGGCCATGGCGACCATGCGCGAACATTTTGGCGTGCCGGTTGGCTTTTCTGATCATGCCGACGGTATTGACGCCGCGACTTCGGCGGTCGCCGCTGGCGCGTGTATCATCGAGAAACATTTTACCCTCGACCGCACTCGCGAAAGTTTCGACCACAAAATCTCGCTGGAGCCGGCGGGATTTGCGGCGATGGTTGCGGCAATTCGCGCGACCGAAGTGATGCTCGGGGACGGTGTAAAGGCAATTTGCGAGGCTGAGCGCGAGCATGCGCAAAAATGGTCGCGGCGGCTGGTTGCCAGGCGCGATATCAAAAAGGGGCAGAAAATCGTTGAAGATGATCTTTCCATCAAAAGAACGCCGATGGGGGATACGGGCCTTCTTGCGCTCAGCTTTGACAAAACGATTGGCAAGACCGCAAGACGGGACCTGCCGAAGTTCACGATTATTTCGCTTGATGATGTAGGGGAATAAGACATGGCATCGTCGGATAAGGTATTGATTTTCGATACGACATTGCGTGACGGCGAACAGGCGCCGGGGGCGGCGATGTCCGGCGAACAGAAACTTCACATCGCAAGATTACTCGAAAAGTTGAATGTCGACGTGATCGAGGCGGGCTTTCCGATTTCCTCCCAGGGTGATTTTGATTCCGTTCACGCCATTGCCCGGACCATTGAAACTTCCACCGTGGCAGCGCTCAGCCGGGCGGTGCGTGGTGATATTGACGCTTGCGTCGCGGCACTGAAACCAGCGCGCCGGTCGCGGCTACACACTTTCATATCCACAAGTTCCATCCATATGCGCTACAAGTTGAAGCAGTCACCAGATGAGGTTCACGAGCGAGTTGTCGACAGCGTCAGCTATGCGCGGCGATTTTTCGACGATGTCGAATGGTCATGCGAAGACGGCACGCGGAGTGATCCGGACTTTCTTTGCCGGTGTTTTGAGTCTGCGATCAAAGCCGGAGCGACCACGGTCAACCTTACCGATACGGTCGGGTTCACCACCCCGGAGGAATTTTTCGAACTGATCAGCCAAATTCTGAACCGGGTACCCAATATCGACAAGGTACGTTTTTCCGCCCATTGCCACGACGATCTGGGCATGGCGGTGGCTAACAGTCTTTCTGCAATCCGCGCCGGCGCCCGCCAGATCGAATGCACTATTAACGGCATTGGTGAACGGGCCGGAAATGCCTCGCTTGAAGAAGTAGTCATGGCGCTGAAGGTACGCGCCGGCGCATATGGCGTGAAGACCGGTGTAAAAACCGAATTTCTCAAGGAGCTGTCAAATTGCGTATCCGAATATACCGGCTTTGTTGTGCCCCCCAACAAAGCCGTCGTTGGCGCAAATGCGTTTGCTCATGAGTCAGGTATTCACCAGCATGGCGTCATCATGCATCGCAATACCTATGAAATTATCGATCCGGCAGATGTTGGCGGCGAGGACACCTCGATCGTCATGGGCCGGCATTCGGGCCGTCATGCTTTGCGGCGAATATTGAACCAACATGGCCACGATCTGGGCGAAAATGCTTTTGAGGACCTTTATCAGCGCTTCAAGCAGGTCGCGGACACAAAAAAATCGGTCAGTGACGATGAAATCATTGCACTGGTTCAAAGTTGATGACCACCACCTCAGAACCGATCTGGCATCTGCCCGGCGCCGGTAAAACCACACCTTGACCAAGCCTAAATTCAAAATCTGCGTCACTTGTGTTGGCGGCATTCTTATCTACGATTTCATCAAGGCGCTGCGCGACGCCAGCGACTACGAAGTCGAGGTTTTAGGCGTCGATGCCGACGCGGCTGCCCATGGCCGGCTATTGTGCGACGCTTTTGAAACGGTTCCCCGAACAGATGGCGACGATGATGGGGCACGTTGGATAGACAGCATTAGCCGCATTCTCCAGGCCCACGGGGTCAACGGGTTGATCTGTCTGTCGGATCGCGAGGCGGCGCTGGCGGCAACAAACCACAAGAGCTGGACAAAGCTCGGCATCCAGACATCCGTCGGGCCGGAAAAGACTGCGGCGGTGCTAACCGACAAACTGCGCCTGATGACAGCTCTGGCCGATGGCGGGCTGGATACCGGCAGATATCGCCAGGTTGATTCCATAGAGGATGCCAAAGAGGCAGTTGGCGAACTTGGGTATCCGGAGATCCCGGTAGTGCTCAAGCCGCGGCGTGAAAGTGGTAGCCGCGGCGTGCTTGTCTGTGAGCCTGGCGCATCGGCCTTTACCTGGTTCCTCGAAAATCGACTTTGCGGGGCCGGGCGTCTTGAACATGTTCTGCAAGTGGCCGGGGAAAATTCTATCGCCTTCAGCGACTTTATCGCCGTTCCATACTGGGCTGGACCGGTTTATGACGTCGAGTGCCTAGTGCAGCGGGGCCGCGTGGTTGAAACCGTGGCGCGGCGGCGTCAGCTGAGCAACATTTTTTCGCCCACCAGCACCGGACATATAGTCGATATGAATCCGGTCATCGTCGATTTTGCCCGCGACATGTGCGCAATTCTTGGCGTGGAGCGGGCCGTCGATTTCGATATCGTTTTGCGACCTGACGGCAAACCGGCGCCTTTCGATGCCAGTGTGCGATTCAGTGGCTCGGTTGGCGGCGGCACCTTTGCCGGCGTGAATATTATTTCGCAGCTCGTTCGGGTGATGTTCGATCTTCCCCTTGCTGTCTTTGACATCGAAGACGGTGTGCCGCTCAGGCCGTTTCGAACCCTGGCGGCTATTCCTAAAAATAATGCCGATCAGCTTCTTTGATAGACAAAATCACCAGTGGGACACTTGGTCTGCGACCAAGCCCCACGGGTCGCTGTGACCAACTTATGGATGCCATGATCTTCTACAGCCCGCCGCTCGTGATCTGCTTGTGACACGCTGCATTGCCATCGTGCAGGCGCGCATGGGCTCCACCCGGCTTCCTGGCAAGGTCCTTGCCGATGTCGCGGGCGCACCTTTGATGGAGCGGTTGTTGCACCGGCTGGAACGATCCGCGAGGCTGGACGGCATCGTCGTTGCCACCAGCGAAAACCCGGCCGACGACCCGGTTGAAGCCCTGGGCCGCCGTATCGGTGTTGATGTGCATAGAGGCGATGAGGCTGATGTTCTGGGGCGGGTCCTGGGCGCTGCCAAAGCCGCTGGCGCCGATGTCGTGGTGCGCATTACCGGCGATTGCCCGCTCATCGATCCTGGCGTCGTCGACGATTGTATCGATTTGCGCGAAAAAACCGGTTGCGACTACGCCTCGAACGTCAACAAACGAACCTATCCTGACGGATTGGACACTGAAGTCATTCATATCGATGCGCTGAGACGAACTGAAGCCGAGACGAGCCGTCCTGATTTGCGTGAACATGTTACGCCATACATACGAGGCATATTCCCTGATCTGCCATCCGGCGATTTCGACCGACAGGATATGACCTTTCCGAACGACTTCAGCCATGTCCGCTGGACAGTGGACAGGGCCGAGGATCTAAAGCGTGTCCGCGAAATATTTTCAACTCTTTCCGAGCCCTTCAGTTGGCTCGATGCGTTGTCATTGGCGACCAAGCGGCCCCACCTTTTGGGCTTGGCGCGGCTGTGATCAAATTGCGGCCGGTTACCGAAGCGGATGCCGATCTTCTGTATGAGTGGGTTAACCGGCCAGACAGCCTTGCCGGCAAGCTGGCGACAAAATCCAAGGTGTCCAAAACTGAACATCTCAAGTGGCTCGCGACACGGTTGAACGATACCGGCACGTCAATGTGGATTTCGGAGGTCGGTTCAGAACCCGTCGGCCAGGTCCGGCTTCAAAGACCTGACGAGGGAAACCAGAATCTATTTGATGTCGACATTTATGTGCGTGCCGAAAAAAGAGGTCTTGGGTATGCCGGTGAAATGTTGCGGGAGGCCGCTGACCGGGTATTGCGTAAGGCACCAGACGCCAAATTAAGGGCAAAAGTGCGCAATAAAAACCATGCGTCAATGAAACTGTTTGAATCCCTGAACTACCGCAAAACCGAAGAGGCCGAAACTTACGTTGTCTTGATGTGCGCCGCCAGGTCAGCCAATGACCGGTTTGTTCCAAACACATCGTTCAGCCGATCGCTGGCCCACTACCAACGGGCCCTTAAGACCATACCCCAGGCGACCCAGACCTACTCCAAATCTGCGGTGAATTTTGTTCCCGGCGCCTCGCCGCTTTTTCTAGACCGGGGTGACGGCTGCCGGGTCTGGGACGTGGATGGACAGGTTTATCTTGATTACGTTTTAGGCCTTCTGCCAGTCGTTCTGGGATATCGCGATCCCGAAGTCGACGAAGCGATCATCGACCAGCTCGGCCGAGGTATCAGCTTTTCCCTCGCCACAGAACTGGAAGCCGATGTCGCCGAAGCGCTGGTCCGATTGATTCCTTCAGCGGAAATGGTGCGATTTGCAAAAAACGGCTCCGATGTAACGGCCGCGGCTGTTCGTTTGGCAAGGGCCCACACAGGCCGCGACCTTGTCGCAGTGTGCGGTTATCACGGCTGGCATGATTGGTACATCGGAACCACGACACGAGATCTTGGAGTGCCTCAGGCCGTAAAGCGCCTGACACGGGCGTTTGATTTCAATGACGCTGATACGCTGGCAACCCTCCTGAAGTCGGAACCGGGAAAGTTCGCCGCCATCATGATCGAGCCCGCGGGCATAGTCGATCCTGAGGCGGGTTTTCTGGAGCGGGTACGACAGCTTGCTGATCATCACGGCGCGGTGTTGGTGTTTGACGAAATCGTCACCGGGTTCAGATGTGCAATCGGCGGCGCCCAGGCCAGATATGGGGTCACGCCGGATTTGTCCTGTTTTGGCAAGGCGATGGGCAACGGCATGCCGATATCTGCTGTCGTAGGACGCCGCGAATTGATGCAACTGATGGACAAGGTGTTCGTTTCGGGGACCTTCAGCGGCGAAGCCCTCTCCTTGGCGGCGGCCAGGGCGACCCTTGCCAAGCTGGAGCGATGCAATGTGACGGACCGAATTGCCGCCGCCGGGCGTCACCTTTCACGGGATTTTTCTGCCATCATCGACAAGAGGGGCCTGTCTCAAACAATGTCCGTTGAGGGGCCGGATTGGTGGCCGCGCATAAGGTTCAAATCCACGACCGAATTGAGCTCCAAGCTGGCGACAAGCCTGATGAGGCAAGAGATGGCTGCTGCCGGTGTGCTCATCGGTTCGTCATTCAATCTTTGCCTGGCCCATGACAGCGAACCGATTCTTGAAGACACTTTGCGGCGCTTGGATATTGCTGTTGAGGCCCTGGCGACAGCACTCGGAGACCAAGACCCCGGCAGCTATCTGCGAGGTCAGGGTTTGCAGGCGAATTTTCAGGTTAGACGGTGATATGAAAGAACTCGTTGCTGCCATCTTTGCCCATCCAGACGATGAAATTCTCGGTTGTGGCGGCGCCATGGCCTGGCACGCTGATCGGGGGGATCGGGTGCGTATTCTTATTCTGGCGACGGGCTTGCGTTCTCGCGGCTCTGCCGAAGATGATGCGATCGCGAGGCTTCGCGATCAGGCCCGTGCGGCCGCGGAAATTGTGGGCGCGGAGAAAATCGAATTCGCTGATTTCCCCGATAACGCCATGGATTCAGTGAGATTGCTGGATGTGGTGCAGAGGATCGAAGCGTTCCTGTCCGATTTTCGCGTTTCGCAGATCTACACCCACCATGGGGGTGATCTGAACATCGACCACACCATCGTCGAACGCGCGGTGATGACCGCGGCCAGACCTCTTCCAGGTAGACAATCCCTCGAAATAAAGTCTTGCGAGGTCAATTCTTCCACGGAGTGGGCCAATCAGTCGACGGCTTCGTTTGCACCGACTGACTTTCTCGATATCTCGGCGGTCCTGGATCGCAAGACGCGGGCACTGGAAGTTTACGAGGGAGAACTCAGGCCATGGCCTCATCCCCGTTCGGCGGAGGGCGTGCGGGCTCTGGCGCGCTGGCGTGGTGCGCAAAGTGGGCTCGAAGCTGCGGAAGGGTATCGGCAGCTTCGTCGGATCGTTGCGGTCAAAAAATGAGTGCTGAAAACTAACGGCAACTAAAGTCAAGGAGATTTCGATGAAACTCACATATTACGGCAATGCGATGATGCTACTGAAGGGCAAAAACACAAGTGTATTGTGTGACCCCTGGGTTACCTTCGACCGAGTTTCAAAAAGCGGTCTTTACACGTTTCCCGAGCTCAAATTGTCGCGAGAGGATGTAGAAGCAATCAAGCCCGACTTTCTTTACATCACCCATACGCACGAAGATCATTTCGACCCTGATACCCTTTGCCTTTTCCCCAAGGACCAGCCAATCCTTGTGTCCTGGTACCCGGCCAACAATTTTACCGAAAAAAATATAAAGGCGCTGGGATTTACCGACGTGCGCGTTGCCGACAAGGAAAAAGGTCTGGCGCTGAACGGCCCCGACCATTGCTGGATCGAACCCAACGGAATTTATGAGGATGTGGATTCCCTGGGTGTGTTCAATATTGATGGGTTTCAAGTGCTTAACGCCAATGACAACCCTTACGACGACGACCAAGTGAAATCTTTGAGAGAACGGTTTGGCCAATTGGATCTGGCTTGTGTTCCCTTCAGTTTTCAAGGCCCGTATCCCGGGTTTTACGAAAATCTCTCGGATGAAGAACGGGCGTCCGAGGCGAGGAAAAAGACCATCCGAAACTATGATCAGTTACTCAGCTATCTGAAAACACTGGATCCGAAACTGTTTTTTCCATTTGCTGCGGGAGCAGTTTATGGCGGCAAGAAAGCGCTGATGTTTTCGGCCTATGGAGTTGGAACCGCTGACGAATCCATAGATTTTGTGTCCCGGAGCCACACGACTTCCCAACCGGTTTTGATTTCACAAAGTGGCACTTACGACCTGGCGGCGGGCAAGACCCTTACCCCCTATCAGCCTGTTTCCTACGAAGATGAGCTTGAATATCTGACAGACATTTCAGCGCGCCCCGGCCCATTCGACCAGGGCCAGCTATTCAATATTCAACCCTCGGAATGGTTGGATCTGACAGATGCGCTGCGTCGCGCCCGGGCAAAGCAAAAGGTGTGGCAGGATCGAAAAAAGATCGTGTCGGATTCTGTATTCTACATCGATTGCGGTCAGGACTGGTTGTACCGTCTGTGCCTGGGTGATCTTGAAGTCACGACGGTCAAAGAAAAAGACATCTCAGATGAGACTTATGAGATTTTCCGCATGCCTTACAGCCTCTTAATCGGACTACTCACCAAGCACTACAATTATTCGAATGTAAAAACCCAACACATGACGTTTTACCGAACGCCGAATGTGTTCAATCAGGACCTTCATATTCTGATGAGCTTTCTTCAGCTGTAAAGAATGTCCTGGCGCCAAGCTGAACCGCAAAGCTGATTCATCTGTAGATATTCAGAACCATCTGGGCTGACAAGTAAATGAATCCGGAAGCAGAAAATTTAGACCTGAGTGGTTACGACGTGGTCTTTTGCGACAGCAGGGAGGCTCTTGGTAAGCTGTTGTCGCAAGGACTTAAACCGCATGCACGGGTGCGGACATTGTCGCCAAACCTTTTGCAATACGGGATGGGCGAATTCAATATCGAGGCGATGGAGGCACCGATTGTCG
>QILX01000333.1 GCA_003232175.1 Hyphomicrobiales bacterium
GCCGGTTTAGCCGTTTTTCGAGGTGAAGCTGTCTTGGCCGCCACGGTCCGGCTTTTTGCCGCAGGCTTGCGCGCCGCTGATTTGGGCTTTGAAGCCGCACCCCGGGTGGTTTTTTTTGTATCCGCCATGATTGGTGCTCGTCCTAACGCTGATGACCGGTGTGAAGCTTGTTTTCCAGATAGACCGAATAGCGCGACATCAGGAAACAGGCGAGGAAGAAGAAGACGGCGATAAAGCCATAAAGCTCCCAGACAATGCCGTTCCAATCCTGATGAGCGCGGATCGGAGCGATGATCCCGAGGGGATCGAAGAGAGCGATGACCGACACCAAGGTGGTATCCTTGAAGAGGCCAATGAAGTTGTTGACGATGCCCGGGATTGAAATCTTCAGCGCCTGGGGCAGAATGATCAACCGCATCGACTGAAAATAGGTCAGCCCCATGGCATCGGCGGCTTCGTACTGCCCCCTTGGCAACGCCGCGATGCCGCCGCGAATAACCTCCGCCATATAGGCCGAGGCAAAGAACGTCACCATGATGACGACCCGCAGCAACTTGTCGAACTCAACCCCACGGGGGAGGAAATAGGCCAGCAGTACATTGGCGACAAAGAGCAGGGTTATCAGCGGCACGCCACGGATCATCTCGATGAATACCACCGAAACCGTCTTGATAAAAATCATGTCCGATTGCCGGCCAAGCGCCAGGGCGACGCCAATGGGTAGAGATGCGGCGATGCCGGTAACCCCGATGACCATGGTCAGCAGGAACCCGCCGATCTGGGCCGATTCAACCGGCTCCAGACCCAGGCCGCCCCAGATCAGCCAGAAGGCAATAACCGGGTAGGCCAGTGTGTGATACAATAGGGCCTTGCGGGCCGGCACATTGTCAAACAGCACCGGCACCATGGCGACAACCAACAGAACAAAAGCAATATTTGGCCGCCAGCGTTCCGTTTCAGGGTAAAAACCGTAGATGAACTGGTAGAACCGTTCATTGATGACCGCCCAGCAGGCCCCGGCGGGATTGATTTCGCGGCACTCCGTTAAGGAGCCGGCCTCAAAAACCGCATTAAATATGGCCCAATTGAAAATCGGCGGCACATTCCAGACGATAAAAGTTACCGCCAGAATGGTCATGAAGCTGTTGGAAATGGAGGAAAACAGATTCTCCCGCATCCAGCCGATCACGCCGGTGGTATTGGCCGGCGGCGGCGACGGATCAATGGTGCCCGAAGCGACCCACACCGCATTGCGTGTTACATCGCTCATCTTATCGCTCCGTCAACTTGACGCGGTTGTTGTACCAATTCATCCGATGAGGTAGAACAACATCAAAAGCAGAATGCTCTCCATCTCGCGGCCGGTCTGGTTGAGGGTGATGCCGCCAAGGGTTCCGGTTGCGTCCATGTAGCCAACAGCGATGGCCAAGGAGGAATTCTTGGTGAGATTGAGATATTGCGAAATCAGCGGCGGAATGATGACCCGCAAGGCCTGCGGCAATATCACCATCTGCATGGTCCGTCCTGGCCTGAGGCCCAAGGCATAAGCCGCTTCTGTCTGGCCGTGGCTCACAGCCTGAATTCCGGCGCGCACATTCTCGGCGATAAAGGCCCCGGTATATAACGACAGCGCAAACCACAGGGCGATGAGACTGTCGCGGGCAAACATCCCACCGCGGAAATTAAAACCTTTTAGCTCGGGAATGTCCCAGGACATCGGTGAGCCCATGACGTAAAATACAATGAGTGTCGGGATCGCTATAATCCCCAGGCGAATCCAGAATGTCGGCAGAATTGTACCGGTTTGCTCCTGTTGCTTGTGGGCCCAGCGTCCAAACACGATCGAGCCAACGACCATCGCCAGAAATACGACAAATACGCTGACAAACCCGTCCTCGAAGATTGGTGCGGCCAGATAAAAACCTCGATTGGTCAGGACCAGGGCCCCGCCAAGCATAGCCGTTGCCTCAGGGTCGGCGCCTCTGAAGGCATTAGGGGCCGGCAGAGCCTCATTGATCACCGCGGCGACGATGAGGATCTGAATGAGGACCGGAATATTGCGGATGACCTCGATATAGACCGTCATCAGCTTGGCGACGACCCAGTTTTTCGACAGACGCAGAACGCCGGCCACAACGCCCAGAACGGTTGCGGTAATGCAGCCCAGCAGGGCGACCAGAAGCGTGTTGCTGATCCCGACCAGCGCTGCCATCCAGTGGGGCGAACGCGAGGTGTAATCATACCACAATATCTGGTTGATATCGTAGGATGAGGGATCCAGCATGAACGAAAAGCTGAATGTTTTGCCCAGCCGCGCGAAATTCTCGACGACATTGCTGAACAGCCACGCGAAGATCAGCATCAGCAAAAAGAGCGCGAAAATCTGGATCGTGTAGGACCGGTAGCGTGTGTCCGTCAGCAGCATTCCAATGCGGAAACGCTCCTCAGACGGTTCGACGGCTGCGATGCTCATGCCACCCCCAGAAAAATTTTGGCAAGAAAGATGAGGCGCGGCCCTTGTTCAAGACCGCGCCCCTCAAGCCGATTCCTAGCGGAAAGGCGGTGAGTAAAGAATGCCGCCATCGGTCCACAGCGCGTTCAATCCACGCGCCAGGCCGATGTCAGTATCGACGCCGAGATATTTTTCGTAGATCTCGCCGTAATTGCCGGCCGTTTTGATGACGTTAACGGCCCAATCCTTCTCGAGCCCGATCATGGCGCTGTATTCGCCTTCCTTGCCGAGAATACGGTTGACCTCGGGATCGTCGGACCCCATGGCCATTTTGTCGACATTGGCCTTGGTCAGACCTTTTTCCTCGGCGATGATGAGAACGTTCAGCACCCAGCGGTTGATATCGGCCCACTGGTCATCACCGTGACGGACGAGCGGTCCGAGCGGCTCTTTGGAAATGATTTCCGGCAGAATGAGGTGATCGCCGGGTTTTTCGAAGGTTGACCGGGTTGCGGCCAGGCCCGAGGCATCGGTCGTATACGCATCGCACGCATTGGCGAGATATTTCTGCTGCGCTTCGGCGTTTGTCTCGATCGGAACCGGATCATACTTCATGTTATTGGAGCGGAAATAATCCGCCAGGTTGAGCTCGGTGGTCGTGCCGGTCTGGATGCAGATCGTTGCACCGTCAAGTTCCTTGGCGCTTGAAACGCCCAGGGCCTTGGGCACTATAAAGCCCTGACCATCATAAAAGTTTACACCGGTAAAGGTGAATTTCAGATCCGCGTCGCGGCTGAAGGTCCAGGTGGTGTTACGGGCCAGCATGTCAATTTCGCCAGATGCCAGCGCGGTAAAACGCGTCTTGCCGGTTGTCGGGGTGAACTTCACCGCTTTGGGGTCACCAAAAACGGCGGCTGCAACGGCGCGGCAGATGGTCACGTCAAAACCATCCCACTCGCCATTGGCGTCGGTGAACGCAAAACCGGCGACGCCGGTCGAGACACCACACTGCAAAAATCCCTTGGCTTTTACGTCTTCAAGCGTGCCGGCGCTTGCCGCGCCCGCAGCAAGTATTGCGGCGACACCCGTCGCAATCGAAAGAATAGATTTTTTCATTTTGAAGCCTTCTCTGTTGATCCTCACGAAACGCCGGTATGCAGGACTTCTCACTGGCGCTTAGCGCGCTCTCTTCAAAGCCCATTTTGCTGACACATAAACTGTCAAAAATTCCGTGCGTCTTTTTTTCGTCCCCAAATCGGTTTGACCGTTATTGCTATCGGTCTTCACCACTGGCCCTATCGAAGGCGAATATTGCCCGATGGTCAAGTGATAACAGCGGGAAATTAACCGTGAAACATGCGGGGAGAGACAAATACTGGAATTTCCGGTGCCATAAGCGCTGGCGCAACGGAGCAAATTGGGCTACCGGTCTGCGATGCTGAAAAACGTTGCTTGCCAAAAACTATTTCGATGAAAACCCCTTTTGGTGGAAGACATTATGGGTGCTAAGACCAACAAAGATCCCCAACGGCCCAATACCATCGCGGTCACGGCCGGACGCCACCCGCAAGCGTATCACGGGTTTGTAAATCCTCCCGTTTACCACGCTTCGACATTGCTCTACCCGACGGCGGAATCTTATCGAAATCACGACATGCGCTACGAATATGGCAGCCGGGGCACGCCGACTTCGGAAGCGCTGGAAGATGCAATTTCCGCGCTGGAAAATGCCGATGGCTGCCGGATGACCAGCTCAGGCCGCTCGGCGATCGTTCTGGCGCTGCTCGCCGTTCTGGACGCCGGGGATCATATAATATCTATTATCCGACCCGCGCCATCGCCAAAAGGTTCCTGACCAGAATGGGGATTGAAACCACTTTCTTCGATCCCCTCATCGGTGCTGGCATCGATGCGCTGATTAGACAAAATACCAAGGCGGTCTTCCTGGAAGCGCCGGGTTCGCAAACCTTCGAGATGCCCGACGTGCCGCTGATTGCTGCCGCCGCCAGGGCCCGGGGTGTCACAGTGATGCTTGACAACACCTGGGCGACCCCGCTTTTTTACCAACCGTTCGACCACGGCGTCGACATTTCAATTCATGCCGCGACAAAATATATTTCCGGCCATTCCGATGTGATGCTCGGCGCTGTGACCGGCGTTGGCAAAGCTTGGGAGCTCGTCGACAAGACCTTCTTGCTGCTGCGGCCCAATGCCGGCCCCGATGATATCTATCTGGGACAAAGAGGGATCCGCACCTTAGGCACGCGCCTGGCACACCACATGAAAAGCGGCCTCGATATGGCCCGCTGGCTCCAGGCGCGACCCGAGGTCGAACGCGTTCTGTATCCGGCGCTGGAAACCGACCCCGGTCACGAGATCTGGAAACGCGACTTCACTGGTGCTTCAAGCCTTTTTTCGGTCATAGGATGGCCACGTCAATGCAATGCTAAATGCGTTGAAACATTTCGGCATGGGCGATTCCTGGGGTGGATATGAAAGCCTGGTCGTACCGTTTGATCCGAGCAAGTACCGCACCGCGACCAAATGGGACGCCGCCGGACCGGCTTTGCGCTTTCATATCGGTTTGGAAGATGTCGACGATCTCAAGGAAGACCTTAACCGAGGCTTTGCAGTTTTCAACGCATCATCCCGTTAGTGTTTTTCTTAAGCCGTTACCCCTAAGAGGATATACATTATGGCAGCGGACACCGACGGCATAGATTATGAGGCCGAATACGACAACCGGGCTCGTGTTCCGGACCATCTGGTGGTGCTTGCCGCCTGGGAGCATTATGCGCAGGTCTGGCGCGACCAAATGTCGGCCGACGGTCGGGCCGAACTCGACCTGTCCTATGGTGCCCATGAACGCCATGGCATCGATATCTTTCGCCCCGATGTAGATCGCAACGGCCCCATTGCGATGTTTTTACACGGCGGCTACTGGCGCTCCCTTGATCGCAAGCTGTTCAGTCACATGGCACGCGGCATGGTCGAGCACGGGATCCCGGTGGCGTTGCCCTCCTACCGTCTTTGCCCCGAAGTGCCGGTGGCGGACATTATCAGCGATGTCCGCGCCGCCGCAGGCTGGCTGTGGGCGCAACACCGCCGGCGGTTGCTGGTTGTCGGTCATTCGGCCGGCGGTCATCTTGCGTCCTGCCTCCTGGCCACGGACTGGCAGAAAATCGATCCCGCCCTGCCCGAACATCTGGTGCCGGCGGCGGTATCCTTCAGCGGTATATTTGACCTGGAGCCGCTCATGCACACCTCGATCAACGATACGCTCGGCCTCACCGCGGAAACCGTGCAGGCCGCAAGTCCGATGTCCTGGCCAGCGCCTGCGGGGTGCTGGTTTGAAGCTTATGTGGGGAGCGAGGAGAGCCCTGAGTTTCATCGCCAGTCCGAAAGCATTACCGGGGTCTGGAGTGAATCGGGCACACATACAAGACTGCGTGCCGTCCACGAAGCCAATCATTTCACGGCGATAAACGGGTTGCCGGATCCGGACAGCGATGAAATCATGCATATCGCTGTCCTGGCTCACTCGCTCGAATAAAGAGCTTAGCGTCGGCCTGCTCGTCATCTTGCATTGTTTAAGCCTCGGCCGACCCCCCACCTGGCCACTACACAAACAAACCTTGGTGTGGTCGGTGCCGTCTAAGCGTGAAAGATTCTAGGGCCTGTGGACAGCCAACATCATATAAATTAGGTATATGTCATGGGGCTATTTGCGAAAGCCTCGTGAGGCCCAGGCCGAAGTTTCGCTTCCCGTAGATTTTCCGGCTATGCTGCACCGTTGTATCGGTGCGTCTTTGTCGGTGCGCGAGAAGAAAAACATAATGCCTGCACCAAATGAAATTACCCCTACACAATTGATGCGTCTCGTCGGCACGCCGGAAGTACCCGGCATTGTAGATCTGAGAATCGATGAGGATTTTGATAGTGATCCGCGGCTGGTTCCTGGTGCCTTCCGTTGCTCGCACACGGCGTTGGATAGCCTTATACCAAGATTTACGGGCAAACCCGTTGTGGTTTATTGTCAAAAAGGCCGCAAGATTTCGCAAGGTGCTGCTGCGCTCCTGCGGAACGAGGCGATTTCAGTTGAAGTTCTTGAGGGTGGACAATTTGCTTGGCGTGATGCTGATCTGCCAATGGTTGATGGTACTAAATCTCCGCTTGCCACGACGACCGCCCCGACCCGCTGGGTAACCCGGCATCGACCCAAGATCGACCGGATCGCCTGCCCTTGGTTGATCCGCAGGTTTATCGATCCGGCGGCCCAGTTTTATTTCGTGCCACCACAGGATGTTGAGTTGGTGGCTGAGAAATTTAATGCAACGCCTTTTGACATTGAAGGGATTCACCTTAGTCATCATGGCACCGAATGCTCCTTTGACGCTTTTCTGGGCGAGTTTGGCTTGCAGACAGAGGCGCTTGACCGGATGGCGCTGATTGTCAGAGGTGCCGATACCAACCGTCATGAACTCGCACCCGAAGCCGCCGGTATTCTCGCAATTTCTTTGGGTTTATCGCGCATGTTTCGAGATGATCTGGCACAACTGAACGCAGGAATGATCCTGTTTGATGCACTTTATCGCTGGTCGCGGGATGCAACCGATGAAGGACACGACTGGCCAGCAACTTCAGTGCGGAAATGAGTGTTGCGGATCAGCGGGTGGATCCTTCTCCGTCTCGAATCAGGAACCCGAGTTTGAGTGAAACAATTCCGGTCTGGTGTCGGATCGGCTTCTTGTCTTTTGGGGGGCCCGCAGCTCAAATCGCCCTTATGCATCGTATTGTTGTCGATGAAAAAGGCTGGCTCAGCGAAAACCGGTATCTCAACGCGCTTTCTTTCTGCATGCTCCTGCCGGGACCAGAGGCCATGCAATTGGCCACCTACGCTGGATGGCGAATGCATGGTACTCTTGGTGGGCTGATTGCAGGACTTTTGTTTGTTTTACCGGGGGCTGCGATCGTCCTTGCCCTCTCGATTATCTACGTACTCTATGGAAATGAACCGTTGCTTGAAACGGTATTTCTTGGCATCAAAGCCTCGGTGCTTGTTATTGTAATGGAGGCCCTTCTGCGGGTTGCGAAGCGATCTTTGAAGGGTACATCGTATTGGGTCATTGCAAGTTTGGCCTTTGTTGCACTATTTTTTTTGAATTTGCCCTTTCCCTTGATAATTTTTGCCGCTGCTGCCTATGGGTTGCTGACTGGATCGGCAACGGGGGAGAATCCGGAACCCGTGATTATTACGGTGTCATCCGCACGGACAGTCAAAACCATAGCACTCTGGCTTGTGATCTGGCTCGGGCCGATCATCGCAATTGATATACTGAGCGGTGGTAGTTTCCTCAGTGAAATCGGAATATTCTTTTCCAAATTAGCGACTGTTACCTTCGGAGGTGCCTACGCAGTCCTTGCCTATATGGCACAGGATGCCGTGGACAATCAGGGTTGGTTGTCGGCGGCGGAAATGCTGGATGGGCTTGGGCTAGCTGAAACCACACCCGGGCCGCTGATCCTTGTGACTGAGTTTGTGGGGTTTGTCGCCGGGGCGAGGGAAAGCGGAACCCTGAATATCAACATGGGCATAGCGGCAGCGGCTGTAACGCTTTGGGCGACATTTGCACCATGTTTTTTGTGGGTATTTGCCGGTGCCCCCTATATCGAATGGCTAGGGTCCAAACCACGCCTGCGCGCAGGTCTGGCCGCTATCTCCGCTGCCGTTGTCGGGGTGATCCTCAACTTGTCTATTTGGTTTTCTATGAACGTTCTGTTTGACAGTGTTGCCAAATATAACTCAGGGCCATTTATTTTCTGGGTACCAGATTTTGCATCGCTAAATCTCTTGGTATTTGCCATAGCAGCCGTCGCCGCGTACTTGTTAATTATACGACACTGGAGCGTACTTTTGACCCTGGTGAGCTGTGCCACGCTTGGCGTCGCCGCAAATTCGTTGATCAATTTTTTCGTGTACCAACAGTAGATTACGGTGGCAGTTTACAAATTGCATTATGTTAAAAACATCAATAGTGAGAAATTGATGGCACGTGAAAACATGTCGGGCACATAGTTGATTCGATCCGCTAAAAAATGCTCAAGCGACCTCAAAAAATACGGGTAGATTTGAATTAAAGTGGGAAGGCTTTAGACCGACAGGAACCGCTCCACTTTCGCTTTGTCTTCGGCCAGTTCCGTACCGGTTCCGGTCCAGACCACCTGGCCTTTTTCCAGCACCACGCAGGCTTGTGCATGGGCCGCAACCGCGGTCAGGTCGCGGTCAACCACCAGCACGCCAAGGCCACTTTGACGGATGGCATCTATGGTGGCCCAGATGTCCCGGCGCACCTTGGGGGCGAGCCCCTCGGTGGCCTCGTCCAGCAGGAGCAATTTGGGGTTGGTCAAAAGGGCGCGGGCGATCGCCAGCATCTGCTGCTCGCCGCCGGAGAGCTGATCGCCCATGGCGTGGGCCCGGTCTTTCAGAATCGGAAAGCGGTCGTAAACCGCATCAAGGGTCCAGGTGAATTTTGTCTGATCCACCGGGGCACGTGCCGTCGCGCTAAGATTTTCATAAACGTTCAGGTTGGGGAAAATCTGCCGCCCCTCTGGCACCAGACCAAGGCCGGCGCGGGCTATAACATGGGGTTTGCGCCCGGCAAGCTCGCGCCCCTCAAACCGGACCGAGCCCGCAAGCGGCGGGGTCAGACCCATGATCGAACGGATGGTTGTGGTCTTGCCCATGCCGTTGCGCCCCAGAAGCGCCACGACTTCGCCGGCGCCCACAGTCAAACTGACATCGAAAAGCACCTGGCTGGCGCCATAGGCGGTTTGCAGTCCGCTAACCTCAAGCATCAGGAACATCCGCGCTGAGATAGGCGGCTCGCACATCCGCATTGGCCCGGATTTCATCCGGCGACCCTGAGGCAATAACGCGCCCGGCGACAAGAACGGTAATGCGGTCGGCGAGCTTGAACACCACCGACATGTCGTGCTCGACCAGCAGCACCCCCCGCCCAGCTTTCAGATCGGAAATAACCGGAAGCAGCGCCGCGGTTTCCGCCGAACCCAGGCCCGCCATGGGCTCATCGAGCAGAACCACGCGGGGCTCAAGCGCCAGCACCATGGCCAATTCGACCAGCCGGCGTTCGCCATGGGCCAGAACACGGACCGGACTTGATGCGATATCCGCCGCACCGACCGTGTCCAGATGGGCGTGTGCCTCATCGCGCAGCCGGGCATCTTTGCGCGCATCGGCAAATGGCGCCAACCGCCCTCGCCTGCCGCTGATGGCGATCTCGACATTCTCCGACACGGTGAAACTGTCGAACAGCGAAGAGACCTGATAAGAGCGCGCCAGACCCAGTTGCGCCCGCTTTTCCGGCCCCAGATGACTGATCGGGCCGTTGTCCAGATGAACCTGGCCGGAATCGGGTTTGATATCCCCCGCCAGAAGACCGATCAATGTGGTCTTGCCGGCGCCATTGGGGCCGATGACCGCATGGATATGCCCTTCGGCCAGTTCGATATCGATATCCCGGTTTGCCTGCAATGCGCCGTAGGATTTGCAAAGCCCACGCGCGTTCAGTACCGGGGCGATCACTCTGGATCCCTTTTTGCGACGATAATACCCCATAAGCCGCCCCGGGCAAAAAGCACCACGGCGATGAGGATCGGGCCCAGATAGACCTGCCAGTATTCGGTGAAGCCGATGAGAACCTCCTCCATCATCAGCAGCGCCAGAGCACCGACAATCCCCCCGACAAGAGTGCCCATGCCGCCCAGTATGACCATGATCAGCAACTCGCCCGAGCGCGTCCAGCGCAGGATGTCGGGGCTGACAAATTCGGCCTGATTGGTGAGCAGCGCGCCCGCCAGACCGCACACCGCCCCGGACAGTGCAAAGGCTATCAGCCGCGGCCGCGCCGGATCGATGCCGATGGCGCGAATGCGGGCCTCATTGTCCCTTGCCGCCCGCAATGCCCGCCCGAAGGGCGACTGCACCAGAGCTGAAAACATCGCCAGAGCCGCAAGCAGCAGAACAAGACAGACATAATAGAACCCGGTGCGGTTCGACAGATCGGCCCCGGCAAGGACATTGCGACCCCACCACAGGGACATGCCGTCATCGCCACCATAGGCCTCAAGCGAGATGGCGAAATAAAACAGCATCTGCCCGAACGCCAGGGTGATCATGATGAAATAGACCCCGCGGGTGCGCAAAGACACCCAGCACGCCAGCGGCGAATATCCCGGCGGCCAACATGGCGAGGGGCCAGACGATCAGGGCCTCGTTGGAGCCTGGAATGCCGAAGATGACGGGGGTGTTTTCGTAAACATGGAAAGACAGAATGGCGGCGACATAGGCGCCGATGCCAAAAAATGCTGCATGGCCAAGACTGACCAGCCCGCCAAACCCCAGAATAAAATCAAGGCTCAATGCCGCCAGGCCGTAGATGACGATGCGCGTCAGCACCGAGATGAAATAACCGTTGCCGGTCCCTTCCGCCACCACCGGAGCGATGGCCAACCCGACAATCAACAGCCAAAGCGCCACCGAGGATCGGGAAAAGAGTCTAACCGTGAGCACGGAACAGCCCCTCAGGTTTCAGCGCCAGAATGAAGGCCATGAGGATATAGATCGACATTGACGACAAAGACGCGCCGATGGCGTCAGCCTGAGAGGGTCCAGTGACCAGCCGCAGGACATCGGGCAGATAGGCCCGCCCCAGGGTGTCGGTGAGCCCGACCAGAAGCGCACCCACCGCCGCCCCCTTCAATGAACCGATGCCGCCGATGACGACAACGACAAAAGTAAGAATGATGATACTGTCGCCCATGCCGCTGTCCACGGCGACAAACGGCCCGGCCATGACCCCGGCGAGACCGGCCAAAAGCGCCCCAAGCCCGAATATGAGCGTGTACAGACGGCCGATATCGACCCCAAGGGCGCTGATCATCTCCCGGTTTGACGCACCCGCCCTGATCCACATGCCAACGCGTGTGCGGGCGATCAGCCAGTGCAGCGCCACCATGACAACGATGCCTGTGGCAATGACCACGAGGCGAAATACCGGGTAAGGCGCGCCCGGCACGATTTCGACCGAGCCCGAAAACATCTCCGGCACATCCATGCCCAAAGGCTCGCGGCCCCACAGAATGCGCATCATCTCGTTGAAGAACAAAATCAGCCCGAAGGTCGCCAACACCTGATCCAGATGATCGCGGGCATAAAGCCGGCGCATGACAATCGCCTCGACCGCCATGCCCGTTACCGCCGCCGCCGCCAGCCCGGCGATCAGCCCAAGGATAAAACTGCCGCTGACGCCGATCACCGAGGCGGCGACATAGGCACCGACCATGTAAAGCGCGCCGTGGGCCAAATTGATCAGCCCCATGATGCCGAACCAAGCTGGAACCCGTTCAGGAGTTGTTCGAGGAATAGGAGCATGGGCGGCTAGCGGTGCTTCCGTTCAATATGTGTCCCGGAATGATGTGGCTTGCTGATACGCCCCGGGCCCAAAGCAATGGGCCCGGGGCGCAAATTTTTCAGCTTTTGCACTCACCCGCATAAGCGTCGACATGGTCTTCGAATACCTTGCCTACCAGCCGGTTGGTGATATTGCCGCTGGCATCCTTGTAAGTTTCGCGGACATAAATGTCCTGGATCGGATGGCGGTTATTGCCGAACTTAAATTTGCCGCGCACCGAGGCAAAATCGGCTTTCATCAGTTCGGCGCGCAATTTGGCCGGGTCGCTGTCGCCACCAGCCGCCTTTATGGCTGAGATCAGCAGATTGCCGGTGTCATATCCCTGACTGGCATAAAGGGTGGGATATTTATCGTATTTGGCCTTGTAGGCGGCAACAAAAGCGATGTTGGCTTCATTGTCCAGATCGGGCGACCATTGCGAAGTATTGAAGGCACCGATGGCCGCATCGCCAACCGCATCGACAAAGGTATCGTCGAAGGAAAAAGCCGGACCGTAAAGAGGTATTTTGCCCGACAGCCCGGCCTGGGCGTATTGTTTGAGAAAATTGATCCCCATGCCGCCGGGAAGGAAGAAAAACACCGCATCAGGATCAGCGGCGCGGATTTTGGCGAGCTCGGCGGCATAATCGGTCTGGCCAAGCTTGGTGTAAATCTCAGCCGCCAGCCCATCGGAAGTCCCGCCATTGTAAAACCGTTTAAAACCGGCGAGCGCATCTTTGCCGGCGGGGTAATTGGGCGCCAGGATGTAAACGTTCTTGGCGCCTTTATCCTTGACGAATTTGCCCATCGCCTCGTGCAGCAGGTTGTCGTTCTGCCAGGCGGCGTTGAAATAATTCGGCTGGCAGCCCTTGCCCGCCAGCGCGCTTGGCCCGGCGTTCGGCGACACGTAGATCACCCCGTTGCGCACCACCTTGGGCACCACGGCCATGGCGACATTGGAAAAGACGATGCCGGTCATGATCTTGATGCCGTCGCGTTCGGTCATGCGGTCGGCGATCTGCTTGGCGTTTTCGGGTTTGAAGCCGTCATCCTCGACGACGAGGTCGATGACGTCCTTGCCCCGCTCCTCGATCGCCAGCTCCATGCCACGGCGGATATCGGCGCCCAGATAACCTGCCGGTGTCGACAGGGTTGTGATCATGCCGACCTTGACCGGTTGGGCCAAGGCGGCGGTCGCCATCAGGATTGCTGTGGCGGCTAATAATGCTTGTTTCATGTTACTCCCTCACCGCCCTTTTTATTGCCTGTTGCGCAAGGTGCGGTCGCGGGGGAGAATATCGCAACCGGCGCAAGGCTCAAGCCTTGATGCAAAAAAGGTAAACACCACAGGGCGTCCAGGCCGCGGCTACCGATACTCCAGCTTCTATGTTATCGCCTCACCATGGCCATCGTATCCATGGAACACCTCGCCGCCACGCTTACGGGCAAGGCCAGAATTCTGGGCCTGGACCTGGGCACCAAAACCATCGGCGTGGCGTTGTCGGACCTGACCCGCACCATTGCCAGCCCGATGCTGACGATCCAGCGAAAGAAATTTCAGGCCGATGCCGACCAGCTGCTGGCCTTGATTGACCAACATGAAATCACCGCCATCATCCTTGGCCTGCCGCTAAATATGGACGGCACCGAAGGCCCGCGCTGCCAGTCGACCCGGGCTTTTGCAGCCAATCTGGCCAAACGCAGTGATTGTTCCATCGCGTTTTGGGATGAGCGGCTGTCGACGGTGGCGGCGGAGCGGGTGTTGATCGCGGCGGACCGCAGCCGGGCGCGCCGTCAGGTGCTGATCGACAAGGTGGCGGCCTCGTTTATCCTGCAAGGGGCGCTGGACCGGCTGGCGCGGGGGTCATGAGCGCCATCCTGTCGGCCCTGATCTCGGCCTTTGCCGTCATTGGCCTTGGTTATCTGATCAGCCGGCGCGGCTGGATGACCGACGATATGTGGTCCGGTCTTCAGCACATCGCTTATTACGTGCTCTTTCCCTCCCTGGTGATCAGCTCCCTTGTCCGGGCCGATCTGGGCAACGCCCCGGTTGGCGGCATGGTCGCGGTTTTTGTCACCGCGATGGCGGCCATGTGCCTCATTCTCGTGGCCTTCCGGCCATTACTGCTTGGCTGGTTTGGTCTTTCAGGTCCGCGCTATTCCTCGGTCTTTCAGGGCTCTATCCGCTGGCATACCTTTCTGGCGCTGGCGATCATCGCCTCGGCTTATGGCGACGATGGTGTCGCCCTTGCCGCCATCGCCGTCGCCACCATCATTCCCATCGCCAATGTTCTGAGCGTCGTGGTGATCACGGCCCATTCCAGCCATGGCATTCCGCGGCCAAAACGTTTCCTCAAAATCGTTTTCACCAATCCCTTTGTGCTCAGCTCCATCGGCGGCACGGGGCTCAATGTGCTCGGCATTCCCATTGTCGAGCCCCTCGCCGGCACCCTCGATCTTCTGGGCAGCGGCGCCACGGGGATCGGCCTCATCGTCGTCGGGGCCGGACTGAAATTCCGCGCTATCAACAGCGCCCGGGGCGGTGTCGCCCTGGCGGTGGTGCTCAAACTTGCCGTCATGCCAGCCCTGGTTTACGGGGCGGCGCTCCTTTGGGAGGTAACGGGCACGGCCCTTGCCGTGGCGCTGGTCGCCGCCGCGGTCCCCACCGCCACCGGCAGCTACATTCTTGCCCGGCAACTTGGCGGAGATGCAGAATATGTCGCCGGCATTTTGACCGTGCAGATCATTGTCGCCGCGGCGACACTGCCGGCAATCCTGTGGCTGGCTACGGGATAGGGTGATTTAGGTTTTGAAAGAATCGGCTCCGGCCCGCTCCCCCACTTGCGGGGCACGCCGACCCGTTGTATAGGGCTGGCTTTAATGACCAGCCGCACCACTCCCCCACTACCTGGCTATCCGCGCCGCCATCTTCTTGGCATTGAGGGGCTATCCGCCCCTGAGATCACGGCGCTTCTGGACAGCGCCGATGCCTGGGTTGAAAAGAGCCGTGGCCCGGACAAAAAGCATGACCTGCTGCGCGGCCGGACGCAGATCAACCTCTTTTTTGAAGCCTCGACCCGCACCCAGAGCTCTTTTGAGCTGGCGGGCAAGCGCCTCGGCGCCGATGTGGTCAATATGGCCTTACGCTCTTCTTCGATTTCCAAGGGCGAAACCCTAATCGATACAGCGATGACGCTGAACGCCATGCGTCCCGACATTTTAGTGATCCGCCATGGCGCCGCCGGCGCGGTGGAGCTTTTGTCTCAGAAAGTCGATTGCGCCGTCATCAATGCCGGGGACGGCGCCCATGAGCACCCCACCCAGGCCCTGCTCGATGCCCTGACCATTCGCCGCCACAAGGGCCGCATCGAAGGGCTGACCATCGCCATTTGTGGCGACATCACCCACAGCCGCGTCGCCCGCTCCAACCTTCTGGCGCTGACCGCCCTTGGCGCCCGGGTGCGGCTGGTGGCGCCCCTGACCCTGCTACCGCCGGCGGCGGACCGGCTGGGGGTGGAAATCTGCACCCGGCTGGAAGATGGCCTCGAAGGCGCCGACGTGGTGATGATGTTGCGCCTGCAACAGGAGCGCATGGACAGTGCCCTGGTGCCCTCGGCGCGGGAGTATTTCCGTTTTTTCGGTCTGGATCACGCCAAGCTGGCGTTCGCCAAACCCGACGCCATCGTCATGCATCCCGGGCCGATGAACCGCGGAGTGGAGATCGACAGCGCCGTCGCCGACGACGCTCGCTCGGTCATCCGCGAGCAAGTCGAAATCGGCGTCGCGGTGCGCATGGCGGTGCTGGTTGCCCTGAACGCCAATATGCAGGCGAGGCCCTGATGGCGCGCAACGACAGTGGCGGCGGCCGGACGGTGTTCGTCAATGCGCGGCTCATCGATCCCGCCAGCGGTCTTGATGCCGCCGGATCCCTGACCGTTGAGGACGGGCACATCGCATCGGTGCGGCCCGGCGACAAACTCGCCGCCCACACCGACGCCGAGATCATCGATTGTGGCGGACATCTGCTTTGTCCCGGCCTTATCGATGCCCAGGTGTTCGCCGGCGAGCCGGGTTTTGAGCACCGCGAGTCCCTGGGCAGCGCCAGCCGGGCGGCGGCGGCGGGCGGTGTTACCACCATGATCTGCCGTCCCGATACCGACCCGGTCATCGACGAAGCGGCCCTGGTCGATTATTTCGCCCGCCGGGCGCGGGATACAGCGGTGGTTCATGCCTACCCCATGGCCGCCCTGACCCAAGGGCTCGAAGGTATCGTGATGACCGAAATCGGTCTGCTGAGCGAGGCCGGCGCCATCGCCTTTACCGATGGCATCACCCCGGTAGCTAACCCTGAAGTCATGCGCCAGGCGCTGACATATGCGCGAAATTTCGACGCCCTGGTGGTCGCCCGGCCCATGGACCGGCAGCTGGCGGCGGGTGGGGTGATGAATGAGGGTGAGATTTCCGCCCGGCTGGGGCTTCCCGGTGCCGCCGCCGCCGCCGAGGTGATAATGGTGGAACGCGACATGCGCCTGGTGGAGCTGACCGGGGCCCGCATCCATGTCGGCCAGATTTCAGCCGCCGCCTCCCTTGAGGTGATCTCCCGCACCAAAACAGCCGGTCATGACGTCACCTGCGGAGTGTCGATCAACAATCTGGTTCTCAACGAAAATGACATCGGCCCCTACCGCACCTTCTTCAAGCTTGTACCGCCTTTGCGCGCCGAGGACGAACGCCGCGCCATGGCCGAGGGCATCGCCACAGGCGCCATCGACATCATCGTCTCGGACCACGACCCTCAGGATGCCGATACCAAGCGCCGCCCCTTTATCGATGCAGCTTTTGGCGCCGTGGGCCTTGAAACCCTGCTGCCCGCCGCCCTGTCGCTGCACCACAATGAGGAGATCGGGCTTATGCCGCTCCTCGCCGCCCTGACGATCAATCCGGCGCGCATATTCGGCCTCGATGCGGGCAGGCTGTCGCCGGACGCTCCGGCTGATCTGGTGCTGATCGATTTGAACCGCCCCTGGGCCGTGGAGCCGGGCACCCTGGCGTCAAAGTGCAAAAATACCCCCTTTGAAGGCCGGATGATGCAAGGATACGCCCTGATGACCATGGTCCAGGGCCGCAATGTGTTCACCCGCAAGGGCTGGTAGGCCATAGTAGGTTTGCACACGAAAGTTTCGTAAACGCCATTGGACAGAATTTGGTGGTGGGATGCCTGATCCGATTTCCTGGGAATTTGCCTGGCCCTATTTGCTGGCGGCATTTGTCGGCGGTTATTTTTCCGGCTCGATTCCCTTTGGTCTGATCCTGACGCGATTGACCGGGGCGGGTGACTTGCGCGCCATCGGCTCGGGCAGCATCGGGGCGACAAATGTGCTTCGGACCGGGCGTAAAGACCTTGCCGTCCTTACCTTGCTGCTTGATGCCGGCAAGGGTGCAATCGCGGTGGCCATTGCCTGGAACTGGGGGGCCAATGTGGCGATTTTCGCCAGTTTTGGCGCCATACTGGGCCACATGTTTCCCGTGTGGCTGAAGTTTAATGGCGGCAAGGCGGTCGCCACTTTTATCGGCATACTTTTTGGGCTGTTCTGGCCGGCTGGCGTGTTTTTCCTGGTGATCTGGATCGCGATGGCGCTGGGGTTCCGCTTCTCGTCCCTTGCCTCCCTGACCGCCACTTTTGCGACCCCGGGCTTCATGGCTTTTAACGGCGAGTTCCAACTGATGGAAACCGCGATCATTATCGGGGTGCTGATTTTTGCGGCTCATGGCGCCAATATCAAACGGCTGTTCAAAGGCGAGGAAAGCCGGATCGGCGATCCGTGACCGGCGCGCGCATCCATGAATTGACCGACAAAATGCGCCTTGACTGGTTGCGCCTGATCCGCAGCGAAAACGTCGGGCCACGCAATTTTCGCGATCTTGTAACCCGTTTTGGCGGCGCCCGGGCGGCACTGGCGGCACTACCGGAGCTTTCAAGACGCGGCGGGCGCAAGACCGGTTTGATCATCTGCCCAATCGAAGACGCTGAAACGGAAATTGACCAGATCAGCCGGTTTGGCGCCCGGCTTGTCGGGCTTGGAGAGGCGGATTATCCCGCCTGGCTCGCACAAATCGACCATCCGCCACCGATTTTGACCGTAAAAGGCCGGGTGGAGCTTCTTGCCCGTCCGGCCATTGCCATTGTCGGCGCCCGCAGCGCCTCGGCGGCGGGGCGCAAAATCGCGGGCCAGTTGGCGGCGGAATTGGGTGCCGCCGGCCAGGTGATCGTCTCGGGCCTGGCGCGCGGCATTGACCGGGCTGCCCACGATGCGGCCCTTGGCACAGGCACAATCGCCGTCGTCGCGGGCGGTATTGACGTTTTGTACCCCCCTGAACACGAGGAGCTGACCCGCGCAATTGGCGAAACCGGTGTGCTGGTGAGTGAAATCGCCATGGGGACCCGACCGACGCGCACCCATTTTCCGCGCCGCAACCGATTGATATCCGGTATTGCCGCCGGAACCATCATTATCGATGCGGCGGCCCGGTCCGGCTCGCTGATTACCGCGCGCACCGCCATGGAGCAGAACCGGGAGGTGTTCGTCGTTCCCGGCTCGCCGCTTGACCCGCGCGCCGCAGGAGGAAATCGCCTCATCCGCGATGGCGCCACATTAGTACGCCATGGAAGGGATGTTCTTGAAGACCTAAACCCGATGGTTCGCAATCTGTCGCAAGAACCTGGAGATGAAACCGGCGGCCAATCGGTTTTTATGATGGAAGTGGATAGCGCTGATATCACGCCGCCGGACCCCGGCCCCGAAACCCGTGAGGCGATTTTACAGCTGCTGAGCGTTTCACCGGTTGAGATCGATGACCTGATTCGTGCAGCAAATGCTCCGGCCGGCGATGTCGTGGGCGCGATCCTTGAACTTGAACTGGCGGACCGGGTCATTCGTGACACCGGTCAGAGAATTGCCCTGGTTCCGTGAAATGGGCGGACCTGGTGATGATGTGCAGGAATTGAAATTCAACTCAATAAACGCGAATTCCGATTCGCCAGACCGCAGCCGGTTTCAAGCCATCTCGCGGCTGGGCCCGGCCGCCGGCACCTTGGCCCCAGTCCGCAACATCCCGTCAGCTTCCTCAGCCGCCATATCCAGCAGATAGGCGAGGAAATCCAGCTTCGTTTCACTCGCAACATCGCGTAAGGCCAGGGTCATCTCCAATATGTAGGCGGCAGTTTCCCGCGGTTTGGAACCGACGATATTGCTGTGTGATGCCTGATCAGAACCTGGTTCGCGTATCGGGTTGCGCGGTCTTGGCTCTTGAATTCCGGCATCGCCGACAGAGGCCAGCCCTTGCGTGCTCTTGCGATAGGACTTCCTGTTTTTGCGTTCTATAGACGCCCGGTTCACTTTTCGTCCCATGTGACGTTCTCCGCAAAAAACGTGCGCATACCGGAATTCGGTGCATACTGACGATAACGACTTTACCGGTTAGGTATCAGACAATCCACAACCTATAGATGTAATTTGCGATTTGTCGAAATAAATTTCATTTGTGGGTTCAACAAAAATTCCATACCCCTATTTTGTGACTTGGGTTTGACACCTGCCCGGCAATTCACCATGTTGCCCGCCGGCTGGCAGGTTGAGACCTGTATTTACAATCAAGTGCTCTGGTGTAGCTATGGCACATCTCGGTACAAGCCGGAATTCTTTAGCGCTCCTAATCAATCCAACTGGTGTTTATCATGGATGTCGTCGTTGTTGAATCGCCTGCAAAGGCCAAAACGATCAACAAATATCTGGGGCGGAATTTCCAGGTTCTGGCCTCGAACGGCCATGTGCGCGATCTGCCATCAAAGGATGGCTCGGTCCAGCCTGATGATGATTTCGCCATGTTGTGGGACATGGACGCCAAATCGGCCAAGCGGGTGGCGGACATCGCAAGGGCGGTCAAGGGTGCCGACCGGCTGATACTCGCCACCGACCCGGACCGTGAAGGCGAGGCGATTTCGTGGCATGTGCTGGAAGTGCTCAACAAGAAGAAGGCGCTGAAAGGCGTTAAGGTCAGCCGCGTGGTGTTCAACGCCATCACCAAATCCTCGGTTCTTGCCGCCATGAGCCAGCCCCGTGCTATCGATCAGGATCTGGTCGATGCCTATCTGGCCCGCCGGGCGATCGACTATCTTGTCGGCTTTACGCTGTCTCCGGTCCTGTGGCGCAAATTGCCCGGCGCACGATCCGCCGGGCGGGTGCAATCGGTGACTTTACGCCTCATCTGCGACCGGGAAATGGAGATTGAAAAATTCGTCTCCCGGGAATACTGGACCATAGATGCCCTGCTAAAGACCGCCCAAGGCAGCGAGGTCCGGACCCGGCTGCATGCGGCGGGCGGCACCCGCCTGGATAAATTCGCCCTGACCGACGAGGCCGCGGCCACGGCGATAACTAACGCTGTCGCCGCCGGCGAATTTCGTATTGCCAGCGTTGAGGCCCGCGATGCCAGGCGCCACCCCCAGCCACCGTTCACCACATCGAACCTTCAGCAGGAGGCCTCGCGCAAACTGGGCTTTTCCGCTTCGCGCACCATGCAGGTCGCCCAGCGTCTTTACGAGGGCATCGCCATTGATGGCGATACCGTTGGCCTGATTACCTACATGCGTACCGATGGCGTGACCATCACCCCTGAAGCCATCACCTCGATCCGGGAGACGATCGGGCGCCAGTTTGGCCAGAATTACGTGCCCGCCTCCCCCCGCCAATACAAGACCAAGGCCAAAAACGCGCAAGAAGCCCATGAAGCCATCCGGCCCACCGATCTGAACCGTCTGCCGGCGGATGTAAAAAAGGCCCTGGATGTCGATCAGGCCAAGCTCTACGAGCTCATCTGGAAGCGCACCATGGCCAGCCAGATGGAAAGCGCCCGCCTGGAGCGGACCACCGCCGATATCGAAACCAAAGGCGCTGACAATGTGCTTTACAGCTTCCGCGCCACCGGCACCGTGGTGCGCTTTGACGGTTTCCTGAAGCTCTATCAAGAAGGCGCCGACGATGGTGACGATAAATCCGACAAGGATGGCGATCGCCGCCTGCCGCCGCTGACCGCCGGCGCTTTGATGGTGCGGGACTCTATCACGCCTGATCAACATTTCACCGAGCCGCCGCCGCGATTTTCCGAAGCCAGTTTGATCCGCCGCATGGAAGAGCTTGGCATCGGGCGCCCCTCGACCTACGCCGCGACCCTGAAAGTCATAATCGACCGCGAATATGTCGTGCTCGACAAACGCCGGTTTATCCCCGAGGACAAAGGTCGGCTGGTGACCTCTTTTCTCGGCGAGTATTTCAACCGCTTCGTTGAATTCGATTTTACCGCCGAGCTGGAGACCAAGCTTGATCTTGTGTCCGACGGCGAGATCGAGTGGAAATCGGTATTGCGTGATTTCTGGGGCCTGCTGTCCAAGGACGTCGAGGATGTTGCCGATCTGCGGGTATCGGAAGTTCTGGAAAGCCTCAACAAGGTGTTGGGCCCCCATATATTTCCCGACGCCGGCGATGGCACCGACCCGCGCAAATGCCTTTCTTGCGACGATGGCCGGCTGAGCCTCAAGGTCGGGCGCTACGGCGCCTTTATCGGCTGCTCGAATTATCCTGAATGCCGGTTCACCCGCCAATTGTCCAAGACCGACGGCAATGACGCCGCTGCTGCCGCCGATGGCCGCATTGTTGGTACTGATCCTGAAACCGGTCTGGAGGTGACGGTGAACAAGGGGCGGTTTGGCCCTTATCTGCAGCTGGGTGAAGCCCAGGAGGGCGAAAAACCCAAACGCGCCTCTATACCCAAGCCCTATGAATCGGAAACCATTACCCTTGAGCCGGCTTTACGCCTTTTGTCCCTGCCGCGCGATATCGGTCCCCATCCTGAAACCGGCGAGATGATCACCGCCGGGCTGGGGCGGTATGGCCCGTTCGTCAAACTTGGCAAAACCTACGCCAATGTCGATTCGATCGAGGAAGTCTTTTCTGTCGGCCTTAATCGCGCCGTGACGCTGATCGCCGAACGGCAAGCCCGTGGCCCTGGCCGCAATGCCGCCAAGACCCTGAAAGAGCTTGGCAATCATCCCGCTGACGGAGAACCGGTAAGGGTCATGGATGGCCGTTATGGACCTTACGTCAAACATGGCAAGACCAATGCGACCCTGCCCAAGGGCAAAACCGCCGAAGAGGTGACCATGGAAGAGGCCGTCGCCCTGATCACCGCCAAGGCTGGC
>QILX01000240.1 GCA_003232175.1 Hyphomicrobiales bacterium
TCTGCTCGAACTCTTGACCGAGCATGGTGTTGGCACTTTAATTGCTTAAACGGTAGCAAATGATGACAAAGACAATCCCCTACCTTCTGGCATTGGCAATCATCGGCCTGGGTGTTTTCACAGCCTCCGGGGCCAGTGCCAATTATCGCCTGTGCAACGAGACAAGTTATGTCGTTGATGCGGCCATTGGCGTGCAATCGCGCGGCAATGTCACCACCAGGGGCTGGTTTCAGATCGTGCCCGGGCAATGCCGTGTGGTGGTTCAGGGGCCGCTGGATGCCGACAAATATTTTGTCCACAGCCGGGTGCCGGACTTTTACGACTACAGCCTCACCCAGTTTGAAACCGGCAATCGGTTTTGCGTTGCGTCGGGGGTGGCGATTTTCTCATTGCCGGGGCGACCAATTGCAACAATCCATCTTATCGCCTGGAAAGTTTTGTCGACGTTCAGCCCAAGAAAGAAGGCGATGATTTCCGGCTGACCCTGTCCGAGGAAGCAAGCTTCGACCGCAAGCAGGCCGCCATCGCCGGCACGCAAAGGCTGCTCGGCATGCTCGGCTACGATGCGGGGCCCGTGGACGGGGTAATGGGCGCAACCTCCAAGGCGGCGCTTGACCGCTTCCTGGCCGCCGCCGGCATACAACCCGAAAACAAGACCGGCCCCCAGGTTTTCCAGGCGCTTTCCGCTGAAATTCGCGCCAAGCAGGCCGGCGTGGGCCTGCAAATCTGCAACGAAACCCGCCACCTTGTCTGGACGGCAATCGGCATTCCCGAGCAGGGGGGAATTACTTCCAAGGGCTGGTATAAAATCGGCTCCGGCGAATGTGTGCGCCCCCACAAACAGCCTCTGGACGGCCAGGTGATCTACAGTTTCGGCGAAGCGGTGGACGAAAACGGCCCCATTATCAGCGCCGACAATATTCCTCTGATTTGGGATGGCGACCAGGTCCTGTGCACAAAATCGACGCGGTTCTCGGTTCGGGTCCACGAAAATTGCGAAGCCCAGGGCCTGACACCGACACGGTTCCGCCGCATCGACCTCAGAGGCGCCAAGAGCCAGACGATCCGCTACACAGAACCTGGCGGGGGATGATTTTCCCAAAGGCAAGCCGCCCCGCGATGCTTAGTCGTCAGTGATAGGCCGCGCCAATCCGAAGAGTCTTTTCGTTGATTAAGTCTGTGCCATCCCGCTCCCCCACCCGGCCACCCATCAAGGATACTCATGTGGGTTGGCACAGACTTTTCTTAATCAACAAAATGACTCTTCGGGATGGCGTGAGACTTAATCAGGAAAAAAATCCTAACCCATGACCCGCTACAAGCTCACAATCGAATATGACGGAACGCCGTTCTCAGGTTGGCAGGCCCAGACCGGAAAAACTTCGGTGCAGCAGCATCTCGAAGACGCCATTTTCGCGTTTTCCGGCGAGGCCGTAACGGTGTTTGGCGCCGGGCGTACCGATGCCGGCGTCCATGCACTGGGCCAGGTGGCTCATTTCGATCTCAGCCGTGGCTGGCCGGCCAAAACCCTGGCCAGTGCGCTCAACCAGCATCTCAAGCCCGCCCCCATCGCTATCCTCACCGCAAAACGCGTGGACGATGGGTTCAACGCCAGGTTCTCGGCCATCCAGCGCCACTACCGTTATTTAATCATCAACCGGCGAGCAAGACTGGCCCTTGGCGCCGACCGCGCCTGGCATTGAATGAAGACGCCATGGACACAGCGGCCAAGGCCCTGCTCGGCCACCACGACTTTACAACCTTTCGTTCAATCAACTGCCAGTCCAAATCCCCTATTAAGACCCTGGACGCAATTTCAGTCACCCGCACCGGCGATAACATTGAAATCCGCCTTGCTGCGCGGTCTTTCATGCATCGGCAGGTGCGATCGATCGCCGGCAGCCTTAAATTTGTTGGCGAAGGCAAATGGCCGGTTGCCGCCATGGCTGAGGTGCTGACGGCCCGGGATCGGTCGCAATGTGGGGCGGTGGCGCCCGCGGCAGGGCTTTATCTAACCCGTGTAGACTATCCAGATGACAGCGGTATTCTGGGCCCTGGCCTACACCAGTCCCATGGACCTGAAAATCAGCCCGCTGATCAAAAGGCTGGTCAGAATATCAAAGACGATAATGCCGATGGCATTGACCCAGGATGTGGCCAGGGCGGCACGGGTCAAAAACGTGGTGAACCACAGAACGAACAGGATTGAAATCATCGTCACCATGTTCGTTAATCCGGTGGCATCGGACAACAGGGCGGAAAAAACCGCAGAAGGCAACAAGACGCAGACCACCAGTACCGATGACCAGTTATAGGCGATCACAAACAACCCGTAACGGGTGCTGAGCCCCAGAAGACGGACAACGACGATCATCATCAGTGGGAAGGCAATCCATTGCACCGTGACGGTCAGGGCATTGGCGAAAAGATAGCTCCCGCTGACTTCCCCGCCGGCCCTGAGAATGGTGCTGAGTAAATTCACCGGCGCGACAAAGGCAATCGCGGCGAATGAGCGCCAGAACGCCGGCTCGGAATTGGGGAAGCGGGAAATCGCCGTCTCGTCACGGCAGGCCAAACCCCAGGCGCCTCGCAAGGCGGCTTCAATTTCGGTGATTTTAAACATCAAGTTGTTTCAATCCGGTTGTTCGAAATAGCGCTCTAGAATCAAACGATAGACACAGGCAAGGGTTTCCAGATCGGAAACCGGCACATATTCATCGACTTGATGCATGCTCCGGCCGACCAGGCCAAATTCGACCACCGGACAGTATTTGGTGACAAACCGGGCGTCCGATGTGCCCCCGCCCGTGGTCAGCTCCGGTTCGATGCCGATGGTGTCTTTTACCGCCTTGGCGACCAGATTGGTAAAGGTACCGGTCGCGGTAATAAAGCTCTGGGCGTTCGAGCTGGTCTTAAGTTGCCAGGAAGTAGCGCCCGCAGCGGCAACAGCATTCAACCTGCGGCGAAGCTCCACCTCAAGGCCGGCGCTCGTCCACCGGTCGTTGAACCGGCAGTTGAAAAGAATTTCAACCCGGCCCGGAATGATGTTCACCGCCGTGTTGGCCGCATCAATCGAAGTGATTTGCAGATTGCTGGCTTCAAAATTGCCGGTGCCCTCATCCAGGGGCTCGGTGAGCGCCGCGATCAGGTCCAGGGCCATGGGGATTGGGTTGGCGGCACGGGCCGGATAGGCCACGTGCCCCTGCTTGCCGCGCACCGTAAGATGCCCGTTCAAGCTGCCGCGCCGCCCGATTTTGGCAACATCACCAAGAGTATTCACCCCCGTAGGCTCCCCCACCAGGCAATGATCCGGCGTGTGGCCGTTTTCCGCCATCCACTCCAGAACCTTCACCGTCCCGTTTACCGCGGGGCCTTCTTCGTCGCCGGTGAGCAACAGGCTGACCGAACCGGACAGGGTCGCGCCGCCGGCATCGATCAGGCCCAGGACCGCGGCGATAAACGCCGCCACGCCACCCTTCATATCCTCGGTCCCGCGACCGATCATTTTACCATCGGCTATGTCACCGGCAAATGGCGGCGACGACCACGCCGAAGTCTCTCCCGGCGGCACAACATCAAGATGGCCGGCAAAACAAAAATGCGGCGATCCCGTCCCCAGCCGCGCGAATAAATTGTCGACCGGTGCCGTGCCATCGGCTTCGAAAACCAGGCGATGGCAGTCAAAGCCACACGGTGCCAGCCAGCCAGCAGCCAGATCAAGCGCCGCGCCGGCATCGGGCGTGACACTCGGGCAACGGACCAGCGCGCCCAGAAGGCGCGTCACATCGGGTGTCGTCATCACCGCTGGCAAACCTCTTTAATCCCGCAGGAGTTCATTGATCGAGGTCTTGGACCGTGTGCGTGCATCGACCTGTTTGACGATCACGGCGCAATAAAGGTTTGGCCCCGGTGTACCGTCGGGCAGGGGTTTGCCTGGAAGGCTACCCGAAACCACCACTGAATAAGCCGGCACCCGGCCCATGTGGACCTCGCCCGTAGCCCGGTCGACAATCTTGGTCGAGGCGCCGATATAGACCCCCATGGAGAGCACCGCGCCCTCTTCGACATGTACCCCTTCAGCGACCTCGGAGCGGGCGCCGATGAAACAATTATCCTCGATGATCACCGGCTCGGCTTGCAGCGGCTCCAGGACCCCGCCAATACCCGCGCCGCCGGATATATGGACATTCTTGCCAATCTGGGCGCAGGAGCCAACGGTGGCCCAGGTATCGACCATGGTGCCGCTATCGACACGGGCCCCAAGATTGACAAATGACGGCATCAGCACCACCCCGGGGGCAATATAGGCCGAGCGCCTCACTACCGCATGGGGCACGGCGCGAAAGCCAGCATCACGGAACCGGTTTTCCCCCCAACCTTCGAATTTGGACGGCACTTTGTCCCACCACGTACCGCCGCCCGGGCCGCCGGCAATGGGCGCCATGTCGTTCAGCCGGAAGGACAATAGCACCGCCTTTTTCAGCCATTGATTGGTTTGCCACCGACCATCAATTTTCTCTGCCACCCGGACTTTGCCTTCATCCAGCAAATCAAGCGCCTGGTTTACCGCGTCACGAATCTCACCGGTGGTATTGAATGTGATATTTTCGCGGTTCTCGAAGGCTTTATCAATAGTAGCCTGAAGGGCAGCGGTCATTTGTCGTCTCCTAATGTGCCCTTGGGCTCAAATATTATTGGGTTGCAAAGCGCACATTACCAAGGTCTGCGGCGATGTCGAGCCATGGCTTACTCCTGCCTCTTGACCGACAAAACTTCCGCAAGAAAGGCGCCAAGATTATCGGTCCGGTGGTCGATATGGGGGGCATCCGCACCGTCATTCTCCCAATTGGCGCGGGCGGAACGATCCTCGCCGCCGGTCACCAGGATTGTTCTCATGCCCAGTTTGTGGGGAACCTGAAGGTTGCGGGCCAGATCCTCGAACATAGCTGAAGCCTTCGGTTCGGTCCCGGTTGCGGTTAAAAACAGCTGGTAGGGCCTGGCGTCTGGCTTGGGGGTAAACTCCGCCGCGACAATATCGAACATATCTTCGAACACATGGGAAATGCCGAGCCGGTCCGAAACGTCCTCGGCGTGACGCCTTGAGCCGTTGGTAAAAATGAATTTCCGCCCCGGAAGCGCGGCAAGGGATTCAGCCAGCATCGCATCGGGTGTAAGTACGCTGTGGTCGATGTCATGCACGTGGTCGAGGAAGGCATGGGGGTCCATTGCGTGCTCGGTCATCAGGCCACGCAATGTTGTGCCATAGGTGCGGTAATAGTGTTTTTGCAGACCTTTGGCTTCTTCCAATGACATATCCAATTTATCGCTAATGAACTCGCCCATTTTTGCGTCAATTTGAGCAAAAAGTGCATTTGTCGGCGGGTACAAAGTGTTATCGAGGTCAAAAATCCAGGTGTTCACCTGCTCAAATTCACCAAAAAGGTTCGCCGGCATTGAAGGTTTCCTCGTTCGTTCATTGCGTTGATAAAGTCCTGTTGCGGCAGTAAGTCCGCCTTAAGACCAATTGTGTAGATTTGCCATCCTCGGACTTAGCGTATTTAGGGACGAAGGTATGGTACAGGTTTCGGCCAGGATCGAGAATGAGAATACCGCGACATTGGACGTAGTTGCGATTGTATCTCATCATCATGGTCCGGCATGTCTGTTTGACACATCGCGACGACCAATCCTCACAAATGGCAGCTGGCTCGAAGCCGGGTTTCCCGACGTGGAAAATTCCACCGGAACCAAAAAATGTTCACTCCCCGGTCAGCTGGCTGTGGATTTGCGAAAATCCTCGATGACCGGAATGGCCGGCGTCTCGACGGTCCGTTTGCCAGGCCAAATGCAACCAGGCCATGGACAGAGCGCAATAATCGGCTCATCTTTCGAGTTCTCGATATTACCGGTCGTAACGGAAAACGCGCCCGCTTTTCTGGTGTTGGGAACCAACCTGACCACCGCCGATGCCCTGCAGGCCGCCCTGGTGGAAAGCCGCAATTTTCATCGCGCTTTCGCCGCCTGCTCGGCCGATTTCATCTGGCAGGTCGATAGCGGCGGGGTAGTGGATTATTGCGGCCCCCGGGGTCTGCTCGATTACGATCCCGACGAGATATTCGGATCTCCGATCACCCGGTTTTTCACTGATCCGAAAGAAGCCGAGGCCAGCCTGGTTTTTCTGAACCGGGAGCCCATGTGGGAACACGAAGTCTGGCTTTCGGATAAATCCGGAGAGAGCCACTGCTTCCTGGTGAGCTCGGTTCCGGTGACCGACGCTCAAACCCAATGGCGGGGCGCCCGCGGTGTAGCACGTGAAATCACCGAACAGCGTGAACGCGAGGCGGAGTTGAAAAGAGCCCGCTTTTCCGAGAGAATGGTAAATTCAGTATTGTATGCAATGCGCAGCGAGGTTGATCCCCGGTCTATCCTCGACGCCGCCACGATCGTTGCCGCCGACACCGCCGAACTCGACATCTGCGTTGTGGCAAGATCCACCAACGGCGGGTCTCTGGAATGGACTGCTACGACCCTGCCTGGTCCGGCGATGCAAAGCGGTTTTGCAGACTTTTCCGCATCCCTGCTGGCGCGAATGGAAGAAGCCACCACTACTCCCATACGCGGATTGATCCGATATCAGACCGAGGCGGGAAATTTTCTCATCGCCGTGACCTCCAATGACAGAGTGGCAAATGGCGCCGTCGCGTTTGGCCGCGATGCCCGCGACAACGGCACGGGCACGGATCAAGAATGGTCGTCAGAAGATGAGCACATAATCCGGGCCATGGCCGAACAATTGGGAACGTCTCTGGCTCAATATGAGTTGGTTGAGAAACTGCGGCAGGACGCAAATATCAAACATGGCGGCTAAAAAACAAATTGCTGGTCACCCCGGCGCTGACCATGCCAGCTCCGTCAAGGCGCTGGAGCAACGCGATGCCGAGGCCATGTTGCAAATGGCGCTCGACAGCACCACGCCGCCAGAGATGCTGGTTTTTCTATCTCAGGCCAAGGCACGCAATATTCGCGCCGCCGTCGCGGGGAATCCATCGGCTCCAGCTGCGATTGACCACACACTGGCAAATGATACGGACCCGCTGGTACGTACCGCCCTGACCAGGCGATTTTCAGTTCAGATACCTGAACTGAGTAGCGCGGATGCTGAAAAGTTTGCCAACCGCGCTGAGAGCATTTTGCTCCAGCTGGCTGAAGATACAAATTTGGCCGTCCGTAGAATTCTCTCAGAAGAAGTCTGCCGCCTGGAGGGCATTTCAAAATCCGTCATCTTAAAGCTGGCACAAGACATAGACGACCTTGTTGCAGTACCGGTCTGCCTGTTTTCACCGATTCTCAGCGACGAAGACCTGATCGATCTGGTGGCCTCAAAGGGGTCATCAGCGGCGCGAAAGGCCATCGCCAGCCGTGAAGGGCTCGGCACCGAGGTCAGCGACACTCTTGTCGACACCGGTGATATCGATGCCATTGGTGCCCTGTTGAACAACAAAACCGCCCACATACGCGAATCTACTCTTGATGCGATTGTTGAACAGGCAGAAGAAGTTAACTCGTGGCATGAGGCCCTGTGCGACCGTCCGGAAATCACCTCTTCGCTGGCTTTGAAACTCGCAGCTTTTGTCGCAACGTCATTGATCGAGCAGCTCGCCGCCCGCCAGGATCTTGATGCCGACACGGTGGCACACCTTTCCAGGGCGGTAACCAAGGCCCTCGCCAATGATACCGCCAACACGGTCCCGGATGACACCATGGTCGATGTGCCAAGCGAGCAAGACATTTGCGCCGCCATCGAAAAGCGCCGGGAATCCTTGTTGATCAGACTGATCGCCGCCCGCGCCCGGACCGGCAGCAGCGTCATCCGGCGCATATTCGCCGCGCGCGTTCCCAAAGCGATTATCGCGTTGGCATGGAAAACCGGCCTGACGATGAAAACCGCCGAAATGCTTCAGCGCTACCCCGGCACCATTGCCGACAAACGTATCATGAAATGCGGTGAGGACGGCCACTTTCCGATGAATGAAACCGACATGGAGTGGCAGCTGGCAACCTATGGCCTGGGTTCACAAGACGATAACGAGACTCTGAGCTAAACTTGTTCTCAAAGGCCGGTGCCAATTACCCACGCAAATACTCAGTTGCGGACCGGTGCCGTGGATTTAAAATATGCATTGGTGTTTTACGTCCTGTACCTTGCCAGGCCTGACCCTGGGAATTAAACCCCTGTATCATGGCCCCACCGCTGCTGACTCTCCAAAACATCCACCTTTCCTTTGGTGGCACACCATTGCTCGAAGGGGTCGATCTGACCGTGAGCGAGGGTGAACGATTGTGCCTTGTGGGGCGTAACGGCTCCGGCAAATCAACGATATTGAAGATCGCTGCAGGCCTAATCGAGGCTGATGACGGCACACGATTTCTCAAACCCGGTACCACATTGCGCTATCTGCCGCAGGAACCTGATCTTGAGGGCCACAATACAGTGCACGCTTACGTGACCGCCGGGCTGGCGCCAGGCGATGACCCCCACAGGGCCACAACCTTACTTGCCGCTCTGGGTCTCGACGGCGAACACGCGCTTGCTCATCTTTCGGGCGGCGAAGCCCGGCGGGCGGCGCTGGCGCGGGCAATGGCGCCCCGGCCCGATATTCTGATGCTGGACGAGCCTACCAACCACCTCGATATCGTCGCCATCGAATGGCTGGAGGCCGAGCTTGCCGCAACGCGCTCTGCCCTGGTGCTGATCAGCCATGACCGGCGATTTTTAGAAAACCTCACCCGCGCAACCTTGTGGATCGACCGGGGGCAAGCCCGGCGGCTGGCTTCGGGCTTTGGCAAATTCGAGGCCTGGCGCGACAAGGTGCTGGCCGAAGATGAGAACGACCGTCATAAGCTCGACCGCAAGATTGTCGCCGAGGAACACTGGGTGCGCTACGGCGTCACCGCCCGGCGCAAGCGCAACATGGGACGAATGCGGGCGCTGGCCGATTTGCGCGAAAAGCGCCGAGGCGCCACCAAGGCCACAGGTGTCGCCAAGCTGGCCGCCACCCAAAGCGAGGCATCCGGCAAGCTGGTGATCGAGGCCGAGGGCCTGGCCAAGTCCTATGACAGCCGGACTATCGTCACCGGGTTTTCCACCAAAATCCAGCGCGGCGACCGGGTTGGCATCGTCGGCCCCAACGGGGCGGGCAAGACAACGCTGATCAAACTTCTGACCGGTACCCTGGCAGCCGACCAAGGCCGGGTGCGGCTGGGCACAAAACTTGACATGGTAACCCTGGACCAGAGCCGCGAGAGCCTCGATGGCGCCACAACCTTAAGCGATGCGCTGACCGGCGGCGGCACCACGGTGAAGATCGGCGACACCGGCCGCCATGTCATCGGCTACATGAAGGATTTTTTATTCCTGCCCGAACAGGCGCGCACGCCCATTTCGCGATTGTCCGGCGGTGAGCGCGGTCGGCTGATGCTGGCCCGGGCCCTGGCTTCGCCCTCGAACCTGCTGGTGCTCGACGAGCCGACCAACGATCTTGATCTGGAAACCCTGGACTTGCTGCAAGAGCTTCTGGCGGACTATTCGGGCACCGTGCTGCTGGTCTCCCATGACCGCGACTTCATCGACCGGGTGGCGACGTCGGTCATTGCCTCGACTGGGGATGGGCGCTGGACCGAATACGCCGGTGGCTATTCCGACATGCTGCTTCAGCGGGGGCAGGTCCTGGCCGGTTCCGGGCCACGCCGAGATAAAAAATCAAAACCTGCCCGCCTCAAGCCAACCGCGCCCCGGACGCAAGCCCGCGCCAAGCTGTCCTTCAAGGACGCCCATGCTCTGAAAACCCTGCCCGCGCTGATGGCCGCTCTGGAAACCGAGATAAAATCCCTCAACATCAAACTAGCCGACCCGGACTTTTACCGCCGCAACCCTGAAGATTTTGCCGCGACCGGCGCCCGGCTCGATGCCGCGCAAGGCGAGCTGGCCGCCAGCGAAGATCAATGGCTTGACCTGGAGATGAAACGCGAGGCCATCAATTCTGGATGACCATAATACCGGCGACAAGGGACAATAGTTACGTTTTTGAATGTTGGAGATTTGAATGCCGAAATTTTCCGCCAATATTTCGATGATGTTTACCGAAAAGCCTTTCCTGGACCGCATTGCCGCAGCGGCGGCGGCGGGCTTTGATGCGGTTGAGGCGCAGTTTCCCTATGAAGCTCCCGCTGAGGCCATTGCAGAACGGCTTGCACAGAGCAAAACCGTCCTTGACCTTGTCAACCTGCCTCCTGGCGAACTTGCCGCCGGCGACCGGGGGTTGGCGGTGCTCCCCGAACGGCGCGCGGAATTTGAAGCCGCCGTCGCCACCGCCCTTGAATATGCCGATAAAACAGATACAAAAAAACTTCACCTGATGGCCGGCATCGCCAGTCCGGACGATAGCGCCGCCCGCACCGCCCTTTTATCGGCCATCGCCTATGCCGCCGGCGCCGCCGGACCAGACCGGACTATCTTGCTCGAACCCCTCAATGGCCGCGATGTGCCGGGGTATTTTCTCAAAGACTATGATCAGGCCGCCACCATAATCGCCGATTTGGCCCTACCGAACGTAAAGCTCCAGTTTGATTTTTATCACCGCCAGATCATCGCCGGAGACGTCATGAAAGCTTTTGTTCAGTACCAACCCATCATTGGCCATGTGCAGATTGCCGGAGTGCCGGACCGGGGCGAGCCGGACCGCGGCGAACTTGCATACACCCGTATTTTCGACATGCTCGACGATTTAAAGCATGACGGGTTTGTTGGCGCCGAATATGCTCCGCGCGGGCGCACCGAAGACGGTCTGGGCTGGTTTCAGCCATATAAAAACCGCTGAAAATGGGAGGCTATTTCATGTCCGAGCACTACGAGATCATCGATGAGCGCTTTGCCAGGCTGGTCAACGGCAACGCCCATGTCGACAAGTTGGCGACTGGCTGCCGCTGGGCCGAGGGGCCGGCATATTTCGCCGCCGGGCGCTATCTGCTCTGGTCCGACATCCCCAATGACCGCATGATGCGCTGGGAGGTATCGGTTTTCCGCCAGCCGGCATGGAATTCCAATGGCTTGACCATGGACCGCGAAGGCCGGCTGGTGGCTTGCGAGCATCGCGGGCGCTGTATCTCGCGCACCGGCTTTGATGGCTCCCGCAAGGTTCTGGTCTCTGAATTCGAGGGCAAGCGCTTCAACTCCCCCAACGATCTGGTGGTCAAATCCGACGGCACCATCTGGTTCACCGACCCGACCTATGGCATCGACAGCCACTATGAGGGCGACAAGTCGGACCCCGAGGTCGAAGGATCCTACGTCTATC
>QILX01000170.1 GCA_003232175.1 Hyphomicrobiales bacterium
TGATCGACAAGCGGGTGAAACTGGCGGCGGTGTAGGCGGAGACTGGCATCGCCCAACAAAAAACCCGGGTTCAAGACCCGGGTTTTTCGTTGTCTGCGGTGTAACCGCTATTCGCGATTGCCGAACAGCATCAGCAGCATCAGGAAGAGGTTGATGAAGTCCAGATAGAGGCGAAGCGCGCCCATGATCGCCTTGCGGCCCATAGTGGCCTCGCCATCGCCGGCGTAATACATCTCCTTGATCGACTGGGTGTCGTAGGCGGTAAGGCCGGCGAACACCAGAACGCCGATCACCGAGATGGCGAACTGCATGGCTGAGCTTGCCAGGAAAATATTGACAATCGAGGCGATGATGATGCCGATCAGGCCCATGATCAGGAACGAACCCCAACCCGACAAATCCTTCTTGGTGGTGTAGCCGTAAAGGCTCAGGCCACCGAAGGCCGCCGCGGTGATGAAGAACACCCGGGCAATCGAATTGCCGGTGTAAAGTAAACGGCGAAGATCGAAGCCAAGGACAGTCCCATCAGGCCGGCAAAAATCCAGAATGCCATCTGAGCGCCGGAGGCCGACATCTTCTGAATACGGGCGGAGAGGAAAAACACCATGCCCAGCGGCGCCAGCATGATGACCCATTTCAGCGGGCTGCCATATAGCGTTGCGCCAAGTTCAGTATACTGCAAGCCAACAGGGGTCTGCACAAATGCCATGGTAAAGGCCAGATAGGCGACAAGGCCAGTGATGGCGATGCCGGAGGCCATGTAGTTGTAGACCTTGAGCATATATGCCCTGAGGCCCTGGTCGACGGCCGCGGCAGCGCCAGCTCGCGCGCCCACGCCCATGGTCTGCCGTTGTAGGTCTGCCATAAATTCAAATCCTCACTTATGGTGGGGGAAAGCCTATTCAGATTGAATATGGTGGCAACACTCCCAAACCTCAAGGTGTTTCAGTGTGAAACATCGGTAAGGTTAAAGATTTTTTACCGCGACCGTTGAGCCACCGCCTAAATGAGCGCTCTATGATCGAGACCTGATCCAACCCAAATCAAAAAGGCACGGCCATGAAATCAAGTTCCGAGACCAAACTCTCTTTGCTGGGCTCGGTATCACTGGGCACCGGGGTCATGATCGGTGCTGGCATTTTTGTGTTGATGGGGCAGATTGCTGAACTGGTGGGTGAGATTTTCCCCCTGGCATTTCTGATCGGCGCGGTTGTTGTCAGCTTCAGCGCCTACTCTTATGTCAAATTTTCAAACGCCTATCCCTCATCGGGCGGCGTTGCCATGTTCATGCGCAAAGCCTATGGCCCCGGCACCATGGCGGGGACGTTCTCGCTGCTCATGTATGTGTCGATGGTGATCGCAGAGAGCCTCGTTGCCCGGACTTTCGGCGCCTACACCACTCGCCTGCTAAATGTGGAGAATTCGGCGATATTGGTGCCGGTTCTGGGCGTGGCGCTGATCGCCGTTGCCTATGTTGTCAATATTTCCGGCAATAAAACCATCGAAAGAACCGCCAATTTTACCGCTGTGATCAAGATTGCCGGGATCGCCGTTCTGGCGCTGGCCGGGCTGGCTTTTGCCGGCTTCCCGTCGGTTGAAAACTGGGGCAGGTCCGATCCGGCAACCGCGACCGGCGGCGTTTTCAACTTCATCGCCGCCCTGGCACTGTCGATCCTGGCTTTCAAGGGTTTTACCACTATCACCAATCAGGGCGCCGATATCGTCGATCCGCACCGCAATCTGGGGCGCTCCATCATCATTTCCATTGTCATCTGCACCGTGATCTACACACTTTTGGCGCTGTCGGTCGCCGCCAGCCTGAGCGTTGCGGAGATTATTGCTGCCAAGGACTACGCCCTTGCCGCCGCCGCCCGCCCGGTTTTCGGCGAGATGGGTCTGGTGCTCACGGTGCTCTTGGCGATCGTTGCCACCGTGTCGGGCCTGATCGCAAGCGTTTTTTCCGCCTCGCGCATGCTGGCCATGCTCAGCGACATGAAGCAGCTGCCCCAACTCACCCGCCGCGTCGACAACCCGGCGCTGGTTCTGACCGTTGCGCTGGCCATCGCCCTGACGATTTTGTTCGACCTGACGCGCATCGCCTCAATCGGCGCGATTTTCTATCTGATCATGGATATCGCCATCCACTGGGGTCTTTATCGTCATCTGCTCAAGCAAACCAAGGCAACGCCAATCGTACCGGTCATCGCCATGGCGCTGGATGTCGTTATCCTTGGTGCATTCATCGTCCTGAAATACCAGAGCGATCCGCTGGTTCTAATCGTCTCGCTGATCGGGTTCGTGGCGATTTTGATCGCCCAACGGCTGTTCATGATCACCCATACCGACAACACCGGTGCCATGCACATGGAAATGAAAATGGGCGAGAACGAAACCATGGGTGCGGACAACAACACAAAACCGTCCGACGACATGGATATGCGCTAATTTTCGTTGGCGAATTACGGAGACCGCAAAACATCCGCCGCCTTGTGCCCCAGGGCGCGCCATGTGCCCAGGAAGCCGACGATCAAGGTGGCGATAATCCCCAAGGCGAGGACCTGGGCCACGACCAATGGCATAAAGACGAACTGGGCGTCCATGGCCCGGGTCAGCACAAAATAAGCCCCAACACTACCGGCAAAGGCCGCAAACAGCCCGGTGACCAGGCCCAGCACGCCAAATTCGACCAGATAGGCCGTCACCAGCCGCCGCCTGGTGGCGCCGAAGGTTTTTAGCACCACCGCATCGTAAACCCGCGACCTGCGGCCCGCGGCAATGGCGCCGCCGAGAACCAGGGCGCCGGCAAGAACCGCGACGCCGCCGCCGGCCCGGATGGCGATCATAAGATTGCCGACCAGCTCGCTCACCGCTTCAATGGCCTCCCTGACGCTTACAGCGGTAATATTGGGAAAACGGGCCACAACGTTCTTGATCAGCTGCCCTTCGCGATCCGCCGCCAACTCAACCGTGGCAAGATTGGCATGGGGGGCTGATTCAATGACGCCGGGAGAAAATACGAAGACAAAATTTATCGACATCGAGCGCCAGTCGACCGCCCTCACATTGGCGATTGTCGCCTTTATGTCGCGGCCCAACACATTGAGGGTCACCGTATCGCCGACCGAAAGGTCAACGGCATAGGCGACGTCCTGGGTAACTGAAACCAGTTGCGGGCCGCTATAATCAGCCGGCCACCATTCTCCTTGGGTGATCCTGGAACCCTCGGGGACCTGAGCCGAATAGGTGATGCCGCGATCGCCATGCAGCACCCAGTGTTCGTTATCAGCGGCAAGCACGGCTGCATCAATGCCCTTGATCTTACTAACCCGGGCGCGAAGCATCGGTACCGTTTTGAGGTTTTCCGCTGTCGGCGTTTCCCCGACCATTTTCACAAAATCTGTCAATTGGTCTTTTCGAATATCGACAAAGAAAAATGAAGGCGCCCGCTCGGGAATTTCCTGACCAAGTTCGCGCTGGAGATTGCCATCAATCTGGCCGACCATCACCAGCATCGAAAGGCCCAGCCCCAAAGATAGCACAATGCCCGGTGTGGCGGCGCCAGGGCGGTAAAGATTGGCCATGCCGATGCGGATCTCTGGAACCCGCGACCGCGGCAGCACCGCCATCAGCGCCATGAGGCCACGCCCCAGGGCGCTAAGAAGTACAAAGGCGAGTACGGCACCGCCGACAAAAAGACTGGCGATATATTTGTCGCTGGCCCCATAAATGATCAGAGCCGCCAACGCCGCGATGGTGGCAACGGCGGCAATGATGATGGCCAAACTGGGAAAACGCCGCGTCGTTGCAACGGCATCGCGGAACAGCGCTGCCGGCCGGATGCTGATTGCCCGCCCCAGCGGCCAGAGCGAGAAGGCAAATGCCGTCAAAAACCCGGCACTGGCGGCAAACAGCAACGGTTGAGCATATACCGCGAACCGCGCCGGGATCGGCAAGGCGTCACCGGCGATGGCACCGAGCACTATCGGCAGGCTGCCACCGACAATCAATCCAATGGCGATGCCCAGAACCGCCAGCACCAGAACCTCGATGAGATAGACGTAAAAGATAATTCCCGATGTGGCGCCCAGGCACTTCATCATCGCGATGATGCGACTTTTGCTGTCGAGATAGGCAGAAGTGGCGTTAGCAACACCAACGCCGCCAACCAGAAGGGCGCTGAGGCCCAGCAACGATAAAAACAACGCCACCCGGTCCGTAAACCGGCTGACCCCCGGTGTGGCTCGGTCCCGGGTGCGGGTGCGCCAACCGGCGGCCGGAAACTGCTCCGCCGCGGCTTCGGTGATCGAAGCTATTGCGCCGCCTGCTGTGCCATCAGGCAGGGCGAGCTTGTAGTGCCAGCGCACCAGGGAACCGGGCTGAACCAGCGCCGTTGCATCCAGCGCCTTCAAAGAAACAAGAGCGCGTGGCCCAATGCTGAAACCGCCGGATATCCGGTCCGGCTCCTTGTCGATGACGGCGCGGATTTCGAAATTGGTTTCGCCAATATCCATGCGGTCGCCAACGTCAAGCCCCAGGCGAACCAGCAGTATCGGCTCAACCACGGTGCCAAAGACGCCATCGCGCTCGCCAAGGGCTTCAGAAAGGGCCATGGCCGGTTTAAGGGTCACCTCGCCATAAAGCGGGTATTTGTCGTCAGCGGCTTTAAGTTCGACAAGGCCGGGAGTTCCGTCCGAAGCCCGCGCCATTGACCTCAATGTCGCTGATATCCCTATTGGCCCAAGGGTCTGGAAATAAGCCAGTTCATCGGGTTTTGCCTGCCGTTGGGCGACGGAGAAAGAGATATCACCCCCCAAAAGCGACCGCCCCTCCGCCGAGGCACCTTCTTCAAGCGCCCGGGAAATCGACAGGATGGCGGCAATGGCACCAACGCCTAGGGCAAGGCAGGCCAGGAAAACCCTGAAACCGGCGAGCCCGCCCCGCAAGTCACGCCAGGCCAGACGAAGCGCCAAAGGCAAAACAAAGCGCCGGCCGCTGGTGCTGGCCTCAACGACATTCGCCGTATCGGGCGCGGTCCGGGGCATGGTCATGTCACAGCCTCCGGCACCTTGGCTTCGGTATGAACTGAAGCTGTGCTGACATGGCCATCCTCGACCTTAATCGACCGCCCGGCACGGGCAGCCAACACCGGATCGTGGGTAACCAGGAACAAGGTTGCTCCGCGTTCGCGCTGAAGGTGGAACAAAAGATCGGTCACTTCGGTTCCGGTGGCGATGTCGAGATTGCCGGTCGGTTCATCTGCAAGCAGCACCGCCGGATTTGGCGCTAAAGCCCGGGCGAGTGCCACCCGCTGCTGCTCGCCGCCGGAAAGCTGGCCGGGATAATGGCTCATGCGGTGACCCAACCCGACCGCGTCAAGTTCAGCCGCGGCGCGATCAAATGCGTCCCGTGCACCGGCGAATTCCAGCGGCACCGCGACATTTTCCAGCGCCGTCATGGTCGGGATGAGGTGGAAAGCCTGAAAAACAATCCCAATATTATCCCTACGGAAGACGGCGAGGGCATCCTCGTCCATACTGCCCAGATCATGGGAGGCGACCTCGACACTGCCTTTTGTCGCAGCTTCCAGACCGGCGATAACCATAAGGAGAGTGGATTTGCCCGAACCGCTTGGACCAACGACCGCCACCGCCTCGCCACGGGGGATCTCCAGATCGACGCCCTTGAGAATGTGGACCATGCCTGCATCGCTGGGTAGACTTACATGGACTTGGCCGAGCCGGATTGCCGGTGGCGTCATGGCGTCTCATCTCCTTGGCCGATTTTTGGCCGGTGTTGGTGCGGCGTCTGGTCCGGTGGCGTTTGTCTCATATGAGACGAGCCTGCGCACATTCAAGCACAGCTTGTGGTTCCTTACACGAAAAGCCGGGCTCGCTCCGTCGATTGTGACGATGTTTTTTTTCGCCAGCCTCTGGCAAACCGCCATGGTTAGCCAGGTTTTGGCCCAAAGCTTTAACCTGGTGGCCTTTGGCGACAGTCTGACCGCCGGCCTGGGCGTTGGACCCCGGGATAGTTTTCCCGCCCAGCTTGAGGCGAGCCTGCGGGCAAAAGGTTACCAGATCGATGTGCTCAATGCCGGCGTCTCCGGCGATACCACATCCGCCGGACTGGCGCGGCTGGATTGGGCCATAGGCGACGATGCCCAGGCGGTGATTGTCGCCCTTGGGGCCAATGATGCGCTTCGGGGGCTGGCGCCAGCAGAAATGGAAAAAAATCTTGACGCCATCGTCGGCCGCATCGTCGGCCGCGGCAAGCCGGTATTGCTCGCCGGCATGTTGTCACCGCGCAATCTGGGGCCGGAATACGCTGCGGCATACGAGCCGATATTCGCCCGTGTGGCTAAAACCCATGGTGCGATTTTTTATCCGTTTTTCCTCGACGGTGTCGCCGCTAATCCCCGCCTCAATCAGGATGACGGCATTCATCCCAATCCTGCTGGGGTCAAGGTGATCGTCGAAAAAATCGTTCCCAGCGTCGAGGCATTGATCGCTGCGGCCAAAGGGTCGGAACCCAGCACGAATTGAACGGTGAGATTAGTTTTTTTCCTTGATGTGGCGGATCAGGCCGGCAATGCCGATATCCAGTCGGGCCACCACCTGATCAAAACCGTCATGGCCGCCATAATAGGGGTCGGTGATTTGCCGGTCGGCGAGATTGGTAAAATCAAGCAAGCGGCTGATCTTGGCGACGTGCTCAGTACCGGCCAGACCTTCAAGTGCCGTAACATTGTCGTTGTCCATGGCGACAATGTATTCAAATCTTTCGAAATCGGAGTTTTGGATCTGGCGAGCGCGTAAAGCCGACAGATCAACCAATACTTTCCAGCTTGCGTTGACGGCGCGGCGGTCGGCAGGTTCGCCTTCATGCCAGTTGCCTATGCCGGCCGAATCGATTTCAGCCGCGATACCGGCCTGATCAAACCGCATTCTGGCCAGGCCTTCGGCCATTGGCGAGCGGCATATGTTGCCAAGACAGACAAAAAGTATGGCGATTTTGGCTTCAGCCATGGCAAAAATTCCGGATTGTGTTGCGAACGCGGGGGCCAGCCGGGCGGTAATGTTGAAGACCCGTGTATATTTGGCCCCACATGGGCTCATGGTGCCCAATACCCCACCTTGTATACAGGCGATAAAGTTACCATGTCGTTTGGACCATCACCAAAGAGGCGGCAAATGGCTGTGGATGATAATACCACCGCAAGGTCTGACCCTGGACTTGATATCCATGTCCTGCCGCTGGTTGTTGAAGCCAATCAAAAGCGGGTCAAGCGTGGCTTTTGGAAAAAGCTGGCCCGGGTCGCGGTCAGTATACCTTTTGCAGAGGATGCCGCAGCCGCCTATTTCTGCGCCGCCGATCCTGAAACACCGCTGCGGGTTCGCGGTGCACTGCTGGCGGCACTGGTCTATTTTATTGTTCCAACCGACGTGATTCCTGATTTCCTCGCCGGATTGGGATATACTGACGATGCTTCGGTTCTGGCCCTGGCATTGGCGCTGGTTTCCGGGCATCTGAAGCCCAAACATCGCGATGCCGCCCGCCGGGCGCTGGACAAGGCGACCCGGCCACCGTCTTCGCCTTCCCCCCAGCCGGAACATTAGATTTATTCCCGCCGCTTTGTACACAATCGGCGTGCGCGCCGCCGGGCTGCCCAGTTGGGGTTGCCCGCAGAGGAGCAGACAGGTGCCGCCGACCTAGATTGGCCTTGACAAGGGTGTGTGCGAATTGTTGGGGTTGGGTTTTATCGTTACGAATCAGTTAGAGTTTTTGTGGATAATGCTGTTACTTCACCGACCACCCGCTGCTCGGGGCTCAGGCCTTCTGGCAATATGGGTGGCTACGAAAATGAGTACCGGCTTAGATTTACAAAAGCCAAGGAGAGTGTGGCTGTGAGATTCAAGCGAACAACCCTGGTTTTCCTCGCCTACGGGTTAATGGCGGCCTCCGCAAACGCGGCGGACATCGGAAAATTCACGGACTGGACAGCCCATGCGGCCAATTCGGGCCAGAGCAAGGTTTGCTATGTCGTATCGGTTCCCAAGAAGATGCAACCCTCCAATGTCAACCGCGACGATGTTTTCTTCTACATCACCACCTGGGCAGGGCAGACAAACATTGCCGAGCCGAGTGTCGTCACCGGCTATCCCTACCAGCCTGGCAGCACCACGACAGTATCCATTGGCCCCAGCACCGCCTCGATGTTCACCAAAGGCGACAGTGCCTGGGTAGCTGATCGTGGCAGCGAGAAAAAACTCGTCGATGCCATGCGGGCCGGATCGACAATGATCGTCAAGGGCACGTCACGGCGCGGCACGGTGACAACCGATACCTATTCGCTCTCCGGCGTGACCGCTGGCCTGAAGGCTGTAATTGCAGCCTGCAGCTGAGGCCTATTGGGGATCTGCCGCCAAAATAAATCTGCGCCCATGATGAGCCGGTCGCCACAAGACTTGGCGTCCGCGACGGTTTAGGCTAAATCCAGCCCATGGGACCTCCGACGATAAAACTGGCCACGAATGAAACCGTCGCGATGGCGGAGATGTCACCGCGCCGGGGTTCCCGACCTGATGACGGGAAAACACTGCCGGCGCTTTACGGTCTGGACCGTGAGGAACTGACCAGGATACTCACGGCTCTTGGCGTGCCTGAACGGCAGTTGCAGATGCGGGTCCGACAGTTGTGGAACTGGACTTATGTTCGCGGCGCAGATGATTTCACTGACATGTCCAATATCGGCAAGGATTTGCGCGAGGCGCTTGACGGCGCGATGACTCTGAAGCGGCCGGAAGTGGTTTCCGAGCAGATATCGACTGACGGCACAATAAAATGGCTATTGCGATTTACCTTGCGGCCCGGCGAGAGAACGCCGGCGGAAGCTGAGACGGTTTATATTCCCGAAGAGGCTCGCGGCACTTTATGCCTGTCCTCCCAGGTGGGGTGCACGCTGAATTGCACCTTTTGCCACACCGGGACCCAGAAGCTGGTACGCAACCTCACATCGGCGGAAATTGTCGGCCAGATCCTGGTGGCCCGTGACCGTCTGAAGGACTGGCGCGGCGCCGGCAAGGCCCCTGAACAACGGCTGGTAACCAATGTTGTGATGATGGGCATGGGCGAGCCGCTTTACAATTTCGACGAAGTTGCCCGCGCCTTGGCTATCGCTTCGGACGGCGAAGGGCTTTCCATTTCCAAGCGCCGGATCACGCTTTCAACGTCTGGCGTGGTGCCGATGATCGCCGCTGTCGGGTCTCAAATCGGTGTGCGGCTGGCGATTTCACTGCACGGGGTCACCGACGAGGTGCGGGACGTTCTGGTGCCGATAAACCGAAAATACCCCATTGCCGAATTGATGCAAGCCTGCCGGCAATACCCCGGACTTTCCAACGCCAAGCGCATTACTTTTGAATATGTGATGCTCAAGGGGGTCAATGACAGCCCCGCCGACGCCAAGCGCCTGGTCGCACTGCTCGCCGGTATTCCAGCCAAAATCAATCTGATCCCGTTCAACCCCTGGCCCGGATCGCCTTATGAATGCTCGGACTGGGATGTGATCGAGCGGTTTTCCGATATTGTGGCGCGGGCCGGTTATGCCAGCCCGGT
>QILX01000329.1 GCA_003232175.1 Hyphomicrobiales bacterium
TCAAATTGCATGAAGTGACAATGGAACTCAGTCTGCTTGAAACCGTAAGGTATGCTCTTGGCGTTCTGCGCCGACGGTGGCACCTTTTTGCAATTTCCGTTGTGGTAATTTCGGCAATTAGCCTGGCGGTCGCGGTGTTGCTTCCGCCAATCTATATTTCGACCGCTCGAATCCTTGTCGAATCGCAGCAGATCCCTGAAGAATTTGTTCGCTCCTCGGTGACGTCTGCCGCAAACGAACGTATTCAGGTGATCCAACAACGCGTCATGACGCGTTCAAACCTCATGGCAATCGTCCGTAAATTTGACATGCAGAAAGACGAACTTGCCGGTTACTCTTCGACGCAGATCGTTCAATTCATGCGCAATCGACTAACAATATCACAATACGCTTTTGAGCAGGGGCGGCGGAGAGCTTCAACGACAATCGCATTTACAGTGAGTTTTGAAAACCAAAGCCCCCAGCGTGCCGCTTTGATTACCAATGAACTGGTCACCTTAATTCTCGCCGAAGATGCACGGACCAGACGTACACTCGCAACAAATACCAGCAAATTTTTGGCTGATGAAGCCAGGCGGCTGGAAAAAGATTTGAGCGATCTGGAAATTCAAATTGCAGCCTATAGAGAGCAAAACAAATCAGCTCTGCCGGAGCGATTGGTTTTCAACCTAACTGAGGCTTCAGGTCTGCGTTTGAAATTTTCTCAGACTGAAAACAATCTTCGTAAAACCAGGGAAGAAATAAAAATCGCCCGACTAAAGTTGGATGGATCTTTTTCCGGCTCAACGTCAACGGGCGGTATTGTGGATCAAAATCGCCTACAATTATTAAAATTGAAAAATGACCTTGTGCAAGCGAAAGCTGTTTTTTCGGCTTCGCATCCCCAAAGAAAACTCCTGGAACTCAGAATTGCGACCCTTGAAAAACAGGTCCAGGAAGATGCTGTTAAAACCGCGGCCACACTGGCCGAGCAAAATAGACTGAACGATAGCGATAGCGATGGCGTAGATGCCCCCCCGCAAGACCTTAGAACATCAGTAACTTTGGAAATCCTGCAGGACAGGGTCGACAGGTATGTCGATGCGAAAAAGGAGCTGCAAAATCAAATCAATGAATTGAATGTCGTAATCGAAAATACGCCACAGGTCGTCTGACTGCCCTATCCCGCCGTCTTGATGTTAACAAAACAAAACTACAGGACATGTGGAGCAAATATGCGGAAGCCCAGCTTGGAGAAAGGTTGGAGGCATCTCAGAAAGGTGAGCGTTTTGAAGTTATCGAACAACCGACCGTTCCAACAGAACCCGAACGCCCGAACCGGTTGTTGGTTCTGGGTCTGGGGTTAGTGATGGCATTTGGGGTTGGCGGTGCCGGTTTGGTTCTACCGGAAATGCTCGACCCCTCAATTCGCAGTGTAAATCAACTTACCTCTGGATTGGGTATTCGTCCCCTGGTTGTGATTCCTTTTTTTACGACAGCTGAGGAAAGAAAAATCAGAAAGCGGCGTCAATTTTTAATATTTTTTGTAACATTGATTATATTCGTATCGAGCATTGCTTCTGTTCACTTTTTCTATATGCCGATTGATGTTCTAGTTTCGAAAATCGCCCAGAGATTCCAGATTTAATTCTAGATGTAAGATAAAAAATGAGCGTCAAAGTATTTTGATGGGATATGATTAGATCATGGAACGAATAAGTGCGGCAATTGCTCGCGCAAAGAAAATCCGGGGCTTTGGAGAAAAACTTACCACTGAACATCCCGATGAAAACAATCTGGCACCCGGGGCGCCGTTGTCCCTGCCGCTTGAGGTCACCTACACAACGACCACAACGGTGCCGGTAGACCACGCTCACCTCAATGCCAATAAAATATATGCATTTGACCAGAACGATGTCAGGTCGTCACGATTTGACATGTTGCGCACTCATCTGCTGCAAATCATGGAAGCTGACGGTCTGCAGACTCTGGGTATTACATCTCCGACTTCAGCGTGCGGGAAAACCGTTATCGCCATAAATCTGGCCATGTCGATTGCTCGGCAATTCAATCATACGGTCCTGCTTGTCGATTTTGATTTGAGGCGCCCCACTGTATATAAATATCTTGGTTTGAAACCTCGGGCAGGTATAGGTGATCTGCTAGAAGGTAGAATGAAAATCAGGGATGTGCTGATTAATATTGGTGTAGATCGGATGACGGTGCTACCGAATTTCAAACGTGTGCATGGATCTTCAGAGAAACTCATGTCCGAAACGACGAGAAAACTTGTTGAAGAACTGAAAATGAGATACAGTGATCGAATAGTTATTTTTGATTTACCACCAGTGTTGGAAATAGACGATACGATTGCTTTTCTGCCGAATTTGGATTGCTCTCTACTTGTGGCAGCGGAGGGATCGACGAGTATATCACAGTTGGCTGATTGCGATAATATTCTCAGTAAAATCAATAATATTGGAATTGTATACAATAAGAGTACTAATAATGATCAAAATTACGATTCTTATTCTAATTATGTTTATTGATTCTAGAAAATTTTTCTATAGTGGTTTATGCATTTAGACGAAAAAGCGTAATATTTGTAATAATACCGTGCGACATTAGCAACATATCAACTATCTCAACGGAACGCGATTGACAGTCTACCACCGCTTGTGGCTAGTTCTGAGTTCGAACTGCGCGGAGGGGTTAAGACATGCGCATCCTACTGACAACGCTTATTTTTTCACTGATCGCAACGCTGAGCATTGCTCAGGAGATCTATCGCCTGAAAAAAGGCGATACGATAGAAGTCGCGGTGTTCCAGGAACCAAATCTTAACCGCCAGCTCATTGTTGCTCCGGACGGTCGAATTTCCTTTCCGCTCGTGGGCCGGATCCGGGCCGCCGGTTTAAGCATTGATGCGGTGGAAAATACACTCAAAGACCGCCTCAAGAAATTCTACCAAAATGATCTGGACCTGACTGTCCTGCTTGTAAATGCGAGCGGCGGACAAGACGAAGATAAATTCGTGCCGGTGGTCTATGTTACCGGCGAGGTCAAAAATCCCGGCCCGTTTGCCATCAAAACACGGACAACAATATTGCAGGCCCTTGCATTGTCCGGTGGTCTGGGACCCTTTGCCGCCAAAGGCAGGATCCTTGTCAGGCGGACGTCAAAAGGCAAGGATTATGTTTTTCCTTTTGACTACCGGTCGGTTGAGAGTGGCTCTGAAATTGTTGGAAATATCACTTTGCGCCACGGTGACGTGGTTGTCGTGCCGGAGCGCGGGTTATTTGAATGAACCAAGCCGGCTGTCCAGGCAGGCGAATTGTGCCGGCCCGGCACCTGTTTTCCGGGTTGTGGTTTTGGGCTACACTTCTGACGGTCGGTATTCTACCCGCTAAAGCGCTGGACTGGAACCTGAACTCCAACCTAAGCCAAAAACTCGAATTTGACGATAATATTCAACTGTCGCCAAATTCCGGCGAAGCTGTTTTCGGGTCTACTTCCTCGGCTGGTTTGAAGGCGACGACAAAAAACAAAGTCGGCGAATTCTCCCTTGGTGCCAATTTCGGGTATACGATATTTCGCGGCGTTGACGGCAACTACGATTCAGAAAACGTCAACAATTCGGCGAACGCCAATTTTACAAAAAAAATGAAGTCGACGACGTTCAATCTTGGCGCCAGCGTTGCCCAGGTCAGTACACTGTTCAGCGAAGCTGATGATACGACCATCACCAATTCCGACACCAACAAATTAACCTATTCTGCAAATGCCAGCGCGAACAGAAAATTAAACGAAACGGACAATCTGGTCTTTTCGACCTATTTCAACCGCAGTACCTTCGATGCTGTCACCGCCGGGCTCGTCGCCAATGATACTTATGGTGTTTCGACCAGATTTACCCGCCAGGTCAACCGGACACTTTCGGGCGGCATATCCGGTGCGGTCGATATTTTCGAACCCGAAACCGGGGGAAATACGCGGTTCACCATAACGGGCAATTTGAAGAAAAAATTGTCTCAAGTGCTCAGCGTCAGCGGCAACGCCGGCGTACGGATTGTTGTGCCCAAGACCACCGTCAACTCAGCGGCAACCGGAACCGGCGCCACCAACAGCGGCACAACAGTTGGCTATCCCTTTGGCGTCAACCTTGACTACAGTGGAAAAACCTACAGCGCGTCCGCAGGATTCAACAGCAGCGTTTCGCCCAGTTCGGGCGGTTTTTTGCAGGGGAGGAGGTCGTTCAATGCCTCCGCGTCCCACAAAATCAACGAATTTTTTCGCTTCGGGATCGGCGGCTCGTACTCCATCACTGATGGTGTGGGGTCGGACGGCGTTTCGATAGAGCGCACCAGCTACTCGGTATCGCCGACCCTGAGCTATACCCTGACCCGCGACTGGTCGATTGATTTTGGTTACCAATACCGGTTCCGGGACACCGGAACCACCACGGCGGATGCAAACAAGGTATTCCTGACATTGTCCAACAGCACTGTGCTGCTGCCCTAAGGTATGTCGCAATTAATCTGATCAGCGCCAGTGCTCCATATCTTTGTTTGGCCGTATTTTACTTTTCAAAACCGGTTCCCGCATTTGGATCACCGTCTTTAGGTATTGGTGTCTGAACAGGTCAACCAAACCTAAATATGTCCCGATAGTTAAAATAAGAAATGAATTTTCGACTATGAATTGGGGCAAAATAGAGACCCTTGACCCATGATGTCTGAGTGCGGGGAAACCGCAGTTTTAGGCAGTTTGTGTTGCGTAAGGGTCATTCATGGGACTTTCAGGATCAAATACCGTCGTTGGGGCCGCCCTGAATTCCGTTCGGCGACATTTCGTCCTGGTCATGGCCGTCAGCGCCGTGGCCAATTTATTGTTGCTCGCCGGGCCACTATTTATGCTTCAGGTCTATGACCGGGTGCTGACAAGCGGTTCCGTCCCGACTTTGTTGGTCCTGTCACTGGCGGTCACCGTTGCTTATGCCTTTTTGGGCCTGTTTGAATGGGTGCGAATGAAAATGCTGGCCCGGGTCGCGGCGATGGTCGAGGGGCGGCTTGAAGAACCCGCATTCCGCGCATCAGTGGAAGCCAATCGCCTGGGCGCCGACGGCCAGAGGTCCGAAGATCCTTTAAAAGATGTTGAAACGCTCCGGCAATATATCGCCAGTCCCGGGCTCCTGTTCCTGTTTGACGCGCCCTGGCTGCCGTTCTTTTTGTTTATTGTCTATCTGCTCCACCCTGTGCTGGCGCTTGTCGCGGTCATCGGTGCCGTGGTTCTTATCGGCCTGACAATTCTTAACGAGCGGGCCTTAAGTGCCCAGATGAACGACATTGCAGAAGATACTTCACATCAAAACCGCCTGATCCATTCCTCCCGCAACAATGGCGAAGCCGTCGCCGCCATGGGCATGTCACCGGCACTTTTGGGTCGCCAGCAGCAGATCAAAGCCGGAATGATCGATCGGCAGATCAAAATTATCGATACCGGGTCGGGTTTTTCAACCGCGACCAAAGTGCTGCGCATGTTGCTGCAATCGGTTCTTTTGGCTACCGGTGCGGCGCTCGCCGTTGCTGGTGAAATGTCCGCCGGTGCCATGATCGCCTCCTCCATACTCGCCGCAAGGGCCTTGTCGCCGGTAGAGCAGGCGGTTGGAAGCTGGCGTCAGTTTATTACTTTCCGCCGTGCCTGGTCGCGGCTTGGCAAGACCCTGGGTCAGACAGCGCCAAGGGTTGCAAAGGTCTTCCTTCCTGCGCCTTCGGCCGAGCTCGCTGTAGCAGACCTGGCGCTGGTCGCGAAGGGCTGCGAGACGCCCATTCTTTCCGGGGTCCAGTTCAACCTCGTCGCCGGAGAGGCATTGGGCGTTATCGGCCCCAGCGCGTCGGGCAAAACCACTCTGGCGCGGGCGATTACCGGGTTGTGGCAGCCCGAGGGCGGGGAGATCCGGCTGGATGGCGCCAAGCTTGACCAGTGGCCGGCCGATACTCTTGGCCGGCATATCGGCTATCTGCCGCAGCGGGTCAGTTTGTTTGCCGGAACGGTTGGTGAGAATATTGCGCGTTTTGCGCCGGGCGTTTCATCGGAAGATGTTGTTGCAGCGGCAAAAGCTGCTGATGTTCATGAGCTGATCCTGCGCCTGCCCAATGGTTACGACACACATGTTGAGGCGGTAGACAACCAGTTGTCCGCCGGTCAGATGCAACGCATCGGTTTGGCGCGGGCGCTTTTCGGCCAGCCTTTCCTCATCGTTCTTGATGAGCCCAATTCAAATCTCGACAACGAGGGCGAGGCGGCGCTGATGCGGGCGATTGGTGCAATGCGCAAGAAGGGTTCAATCGTTATCGTCATGACCCACCGTCCCAACGTGATTTCGGCGACCGACAAGATCCTGGTGCTCGCAGGCGGCAAGCAGGTTGCTTTTGGCGCCCGGGAGGACATCTTGAAATCCTCCAAGGCGCCCGCCGCGGAATTGAGCGATGACAAAGCGGCAGAACAAAAATCACGGGAGGCGGCATAGTGGCCCAAGACACATCAAATCAGGCGACACCGATGCCAAAACCTCAAAGCGAAAAAGCCATGGAAAGCGCTCTGAAGCGTCTCATGATAATCGCCGGCGCCGGCGTCTTCGTGCTCATCGGTGGCCTTGGAACCTGGGCTTCCATCATGACGATTTCCGGCGCGGTGATCGCCGATGGCCGCACGGTGGTTGAAAGCAGCCCCAAGGCGGTTCAGCACCGGGAGGGAGGAATTGTAGCTGAAATCCTGGTGAAGGACGGCGACCGGGTTGAAGCTGGCCAAGCGCTGGTTCGCCTGGATACGACATTTCCGCGAACCGAACTGGCCGTGGTGGAAAAACGTCTGGTGCATCTCCTGGTCAAGGCCGCCCGGCTCACGGCGGATTATTCCGGCGCGGAAAAAATCGGTGATCCGGAGGACTGGTACGGTCTGATTGACCATCCCGATGTCGGTCTGGCGATCAGACAGGAACAAGAACTGCTGGATGCTTTGAAAGCCAAACGCGCCGCCGAGCGCCAGCAGCTGGAACAAAGGCGCCTGGCGCTGGATGAGGAATATCTCGGCATCAGGGCCGAATTGACCGCCGCCGAAACCCAGCTTGAGTTAAACACCAACGAATTGACTGGTGTTCTGCAGCTTGCCGAAGAAGGTTTTGTCGCCAAATCACGCGTCGTGGCCATGCAAAGCGCCGCCGCCAACCTCAAGGGGCAGGTTGGCACCAGCGCCGCCTCGGCCGCCAGGGTAAGCGAACGCATAAATACAACCGCAATCGACATCGTACTGATTGATAAAACCTCCAGGGCCGACGCTCTGGGAGAGCGCCGCAAGGTCGATGGCGAAATTCTCGGGCTGCTGGAAAAACGCCTGGCGGCGCAAGATGCGCTGGCGCGGTCGGAAATCAAGGCGCCAAGGACCGGAACCGTGCGAGCCATGATCGTGCACACCATTGGTGGTGTTGTCGGCCCCGGCGATACCGTCATGACCATTGTCCCCTCCGACGACCGGATGGTGGTGGAGGCCAGGGTTTCACCCAATGATATCGACCAGCTTCAGATTGGCCAGTCGGCGGTGGTGCGTTTTCCTGGGCTTAGTCAGAAAATGAACCCGGAAATCGACGGCACGGTGATCAATATCGATGCCGACCTGACCGAGCCGCAGAATATGAGCCCGCCCTATTTCATCGCCCGTGTGTCGGTTGACCCGTCGGGCCTTGAGGGTCCGGACAGTATCAAGCTGTTGCTCGGGATGCCGGCGCAGGTCTTCTTTGAAACCACGCCGCGCACACCGTTGAGTTTTATTCTTCAGCCCCTCACCGACCAGATCAACCGCGCCTTTCGAGAGGGATGAGTTTAACCTGCCCTGACCCTTATGGCCGTTCCGGTTCTTGAAGATGTGAGCAGAGCGTCAATCAGATAGTGATTGGCCAAGGCGTCTTTTCCTTCAATGGCCGGAGGTTGCCCCGACTGCACGGCGCCCACAAAATTTTCGATGAGGGCAGCATGCCACTCATGCGGGAAAGCCATGGGGTCGGCGCCACCGCCGGAACCGGTTTCCGCACCATGGACCTCCGTGGTGCCGTCCAGCCATTCCACCGTGAGCGCGCCGGATTCAAGGCGCGCTGTCGCCTTTTCGCAATCAAGCACCAAAACCTCCGGCCGGCCCGGATAAGTGGCGGTCGTTGCCATGAAAGATCCGATGGCGCCGCTGGTAAATCGCAATGCAGCGGCAACGAAGTTTTCCGTTTCCATGATATGGTGCCCGCTGGTTGACGCCATGGACTGCACCTCCGCCACCGGCCCGGCGAGAAATTGCATCAGATCGAGACCGTGAATGGCCTGATTGATCAAGACACCGCCGCCATCCCGCTCCAGGGTGCCGCGTCCAGGCTCGTCATAATAACTTTGCGGCCGCCACCAGGGCACGGCAAGCTGAACCGAAAAAATCGACCCAAGCTGACCATCTTCAATCATGGTTTTAAGTCTCTGCGAGGCGGCCCGGAACCGGAATTGAAAGACAATACCCAGCGTAACCCCGGCGCGGGCGCATCTGTCGACAATCGCCACCGCCGCATCGGAGGTCCGTTCAATCGGCTTTTCCAACAATATATGTTTGCCCGCATCGGCCAGCTTGCCGACAATATCCATGCGGGCATTTGGCGGCGTCAGGACGATACAGGCGCCCACGCCGGAATCCTCGCACAATTCCTCCACCGATCCAACGGTCGGCAATCTGAATTCCCGGGCGAATTTTTCGCATTTGGCCGCGCTGGTCGAATAAACACCGCGAACCTCGATATGGTCCGCAAGATCCGCCAGGGCCCGCGCGTGAGTTGGAGCAACCATGCCGACCCCAATAATCCCAATCCCGAATTTGGGTTTTTTTCCGGTCATTTGATTATCCATCCGCTGGACAGGCCCACCCCATTGGATCAGTTCCGATCTTGCAGCAACCGCTGGCGCAAAGAGACCCGCGGTGAAACCGGCTGAGCCTTGGCCAGGGAGGGGTCGTTGTCAATATCGGTGATCTCGTCCTCAGTTGTGGCGGTAAGGTCATCACCTTCACATATCTCCTCATCGCCATTGTCTTCTTGCGCAGCTTCAGCGTTATCATTTTCATTGCCGAGGTCAACTGGCGATGCCTCGGCAGCCTCCTTCCGGGCCGCCTCGGCTTTGTTTATCTCTTCGTCACGGTCTGCCATTTCCCTTGAGACCTCCTTGGCCTTGGCGGCATATCCCCGGCCGACCTCCCAGGTCGATTTCACTACCTCAAAACCTGCCTGTACGACGCGGAAATCCTCGTCATAATCGTTAAGCCCATCGACATTGGCGAGGATGGGATTGGTTCGCCACATGGCTTTCAGGGCCCGCCGCCGCAAGGCGGCGGGAACTCCGTCCTTGAGGAAGGGGGTGAAGTCGGTTTCATAGTCCGCCAATTCAATGTCGATGGCCTCGGCGATTTGGCGGTTTGCCGCCTGAGCCGCCTCGATTTCCGGCCGCTCTTCTTCAAGGCGCTTGGCCTCGATCTGGGCTTCGGCCGTGGCGGCTTCGTTTTGGGCCATGGCGGATTTGCGCGCTGACCAGCGGGACAACAATCCGCCTTCAAGCTTTTCGCCGACCTTGGTTTGGGGGGCCTTGAAGGGTTTGGCACCAGATGGCGTTTCAGGATCGCTGGTCACTTTTTTCCCCCTTTCACAGGTTCAAATGGACGCCGGGCAAAAATCGGTTCCTGGCCGAAAAGGTGGTGATCAGACTTGATTTTGTTTTTCTGGCGTTTGATGAATGGCTCATCGACATGGTGTCGGTCGATAAACGCCTCAAGCCAGATCATGACGTCCGGCGGCATGGTTACCTTTTCGACGATTTCATCATCGGCTTCCAGATGTGCCTCGGCTTCTGATGGTGAGGCGGTTACCAGATGGGCGGCGATGGGCATGGTCCTGCCGTTTTCACCATTATTCGGATCATTCCCGGCCTCGTCGCCAAGCCGGCGCAGTACCACGTAAAGGGTCGGAACCTGCGACATGAGATTGAATATATAGGCATCGGTATCGCGATGGTTGAGTTCCAGCAGCAAAGTGGCGGCAAGATATCGCTCCCAGCCTTGGCCGGTTATCAGACGCGACCAACTTGCATCCATTGGCGCGCCGGTAATGAACGATACAGGCAACCAGATTTCCGCCGACCCGGGTCGGTTCGAGTTCCGGCGTTCGACAACGATAAGGTTACCTCCCTGGCGGCGACGCTAGCGATCAAGTCTTCCGAAAACTGGCTCAAGGGGGTTTCCTCGCATCACCATTGCGGACAGGAATTCGACTATAACTTATCCAAGAACCCTGTGGCCGGCAAAAATATAGTGCAGGCTGGCATCGTTTGTATGTATACGAAAAATACAGAACACACATACGGGGATGGGTTCCCCAAGGCCGGAAAGGGCCGAATTCGAATGTCCGACCTTACCAAGGAACAGGTGCTTGAATGTCTTGCCAAGGTACGGGGGCCAGATCTTGAGAGCGATATCGTATCCCTTGGTCTGGTTTCAGATATCTTCATTGCCGATGGAAAAGTGATGTTTTCAATTTCGGTTCCGGCGGAACAGGCTGAAGAGCTGGAACCTCTGCGTCAGGCAGCGGAGAAATCAGTTGCCAAGCTTGAGGGGGTCAGGAGTGCCATGGTGGCCCTGACCGCCGAACGCAAACCCGGATCGCCAACGGCCAAGCCAGTCCGTCCGGCACCGAGCCCGGCCCAGGCCGGCGCGGTGCCGCCGCCAATGCAGGCCAGGGTCCAGCCGGGCGGGCAGACCGACGCCGATACCGCAGCCATACCCGGCATTCCGCAAGGGCGGGGTCGGAAAATCGACCACTTCGATCAATCTTGCCCTGGGGCTGCAGACCCTTGGCCTCAAGATTGGCGTGCTTGACGCCGATATTTACGGCCCCTCGATGCCGCGCCTCCTGGGAATTACCCGCCGGCCGGAGACCACAGATGGCCGCACCTTGAAACCCCTGGAGGGCTTTGGGCTGAAAGTGATGTCGATGGGGTTCTTGGTCGAGGAAGAGACACCGATGATCTGGCGCGGGCCGATGGTGATCTCAGCGCTTACGCAAATGCTGCGCGAAGTCGCCTGGGGGGAGCTGGACGTGCTGGTGGTCGATATGCCGCCGGGGACCGGCGATGCCCAGCTGACCATGGCGCAGCAGGTGCCGCTGGCCGGGGCGGTGATCGTTTCCACGCCTCAGGACCTGGCGCTGATTGACGCACGCAAAGGGCTTAACATGTTTCGCCGCGTCAATGTGCCGATCCTGGGGATCGTTGAGAATATGAGTACGTTTATCTGCCCCAAATGCGGTGAGCAGTCCGACATTTTTGGCCACGGCGGCGCAAAAACCGAGGCCGACCGCATCGGCGTCCCCTTCCTTGGCGAGGTGCCTCTGCATCTTGATATCCGTAAAACCTCCGATGGAGGAACGCCGATTGTCGCCTCGGCGCCGGACAGTCAACACGCCAAAATTTATGTGGAGATTGCAGAAGCGGTGCGGGATCGCCTGGAAACGGAATCCGGTATGGCGGGGTCATCGGCGCCGGAAATTGTCTTCGAATAATTTCGATTTATCGGCGTGTGGTTGAATTGAAACCTACTTGCGTGATCATATAAAGCTTTCGCATAGAATGTGGTAACATGTTGCAAATACCCCAAACAATTAATTCCAGGAGTTCATGTTGGTCTCGCAACGCGGCGCATATGCGAACCGCGCTTCTGTTATCCGTTTTGTTCAGCTTTTCCTTTGTGCTGCGGGCCAATGGCGAAGATTCTTACAAAGGCCCGGTTTTTGATAGCCACCTCCATTATTCCGCTACGTCCTGGGCGCAGTATTCGCCCGGTGATGTGTTGCAAAAATTGGATAGTGCAAATGTGAAAACCGCTTTACTTTCATCCACCCCCAATGAGGGAACCGCAAAACTTCTTGCGTTCGCGCCCGGGCGCATGGTTCCCGGCCTGCGCCCCTACCGCAATGCCGCTGAAAAAGTCGCCTGGTATAAAAATTCCGAGCTTGTTTCCTATACCCAAACCCGCCTCGCTACCCTGCGCCACAAGGCGTTTGGCGAGGTGATCCTTGGCTATCGCGAGGATCTCGAAACGCCGCAGATGGCCCAATATCTCGCCATGGCCGAGGAGCAAAATCTGGTGCTGCATTTTCATACCAGCGCCGCAGTAATCGAAGCGCTGTTTGAAATGCGCCCGAACCTGAAAATCCTGTGGGCCCATGCCGGCTTCAGTGAACCACCTGATGTCATCACTCGTCTGCTCGACCAGAACCCGAACCTTTGGGCGGAATTATCCTACCGCGCTGAAGACATCATGGGCGGTACAGACCTGGAACCGGAATGGAAAACCCTGCTGCTGCGCCACGCGACCCGTTTCACCATCGGCTCAGATACCTGGCAAAACGGTCGCTGGCAAAACTACCAGTATCTGATCGACCAGCACCGTGAATGGTTGGGGAAATTACCGCAAGAGGTGGCCGGGAAAATAGCCTACCAGAATGCTGAAGTTCTATTTAGGTAGTTGGTTGACGTGGCAAAAAGGTAAGCAATGTTGTCCTTTTATAATTGATTTAGGTTCAGCAAATTGTTTATTGAAATTTCCGTTAAGAACCAAAATTTCATAAATTCGGCTGTGTGGCGGGTTTCAAAACAACAATGGGGCTGAATTGCCCGGAATCCGGTTGCTCTGGGGTGGCGGTTGTGGTTTTATTTCGCACTAGGGAAGGTGCGGCAATGGTTATTGAACCTGCAGCGCAGAGCGGGGTCCCCGAAGAGGATCAGCTCCGGGCCAATTTATATACCTACCTGGGTCGGTGCCTTACGGCACCACCTGATGCTGATCTGTTGGCATTAACAGCGGATTTTTCCGGCGATGATACTGAAATTGGCACTGCGATGGTGGCCCTGGCGCGGTTGGCGCTGACCATCGACCCTGTATCGGTCGATCGCGAATATCATGATCTATTTATCGGCGTGGGGCGGGGCGAGCTTGTGCCGTTCGGATCGTATTACCTCACCGGTTTTTTGCACGAAAAACCTCTGGCGAAACTGCGTGGCACCATGAGTGAGCTGGGTATCGTCCGCACCGAAAAGGTCAAGGAGCC
>QILX01000117.1 GCA_003232175.1 Hyphomicrobiales bacterium
ACCCCGATGACCGATGCCTTGAACGAGGCGCAGCGCGACACCATTTTGTCGCATATACCCATGGGGTCGCTGGGAGAGCCTGATGACATAGGTTCAGGTGTTCTTTTTCTGGCCAGCGATGCGGCAAAATACATAACCGGCCAAACCCTGCATATTAACGGAGGACTGGCGATGATCTGACGGGGATTGCCGGCCTGGCCCGGCGTGGCGGAATAGCAGCGGAAAACGGCGGTGAACGCGCCGAAAGACGCTATGTTGGACTTAACCGTCAAGTGTGATACGAAGCGCGCGGCCAGACCGGAAGTGGGCCGATCAGTCAATCAAGATTGCATGATGCTCCCGCCAACGTTGCCTTCGGCCCCGAACAGACACCCTTTGGCTCTATCGAACATTGGTCCGTAGAACATTGGCACCACAGAAATTGAACTCAGCGGGATTGAACAAAATGAGTGATGTTGCAGAACGTGTGAAAAAAATTGTCGTCGAGCACCTGGGCGTAGAGGCTGACAAAGTTACTGATAAAGCCAGTTTTATCGATGATCTTGGCGCCGACAGTCTTGATACCGTCGAATTGGTCATGGCGTTCGAAGAGGAATTTGGCTGCGAAATTCCCGACGATGCGGCTGAAACCATTCAAACCGTTGGCGACGCGGTTAGTTTTCTGGACAAACAGGCCTGATCAGGCTTTGATTTTCTCTCCTGAATCCAGGAGAGATTTGCCGGGGTCAAGAACCCGTCCGTCGGGTTTATTGCGCAAGTGAGGGGACCCCGCGGATGATGAGCACTGATCAATATAATAAATTCTGTACTGATTTCGCTGCATCGACCCACGTTGTGCAATGGGGTGGCGCTCATGTCTGGAAAGTTGGTGGTAAGGTTTTTGCCATTGCCGGCTGGTCGAAGGGTGAGCTGCCGTTTGTTACCTTCAAGTGTTCCCTGATCGCCTATGAAGTGTTGCGGGAGCTGCCGGGCTTGCGGCCAGCGCCCTATCTTGCGGCACGAGGCGGCAAGTGGATCCAGATGCATGGCGAACCGGGATTGAGCGACGCGGATATGGAGGCGCACATCACCGACTCCTACCGCATGGTGGTGAAAAAACTCACCCGAAAATTACGTGCCGAACTCAATTTAGAGGCCTGATTGACTATGGTTCAGACAGATGCAAACGCCACCATGATGCCGGTACGGCGGGTCGTCATAACCGGGCTGGGCATGGTTTGCCCGCTGGGGTCGGGCGTAGAGACTGTGTGGCGGCGGCTCGTTGAGGGCCAATCCGGTGTCACGGCGATCGAGAGTTTTGAAACCTCTGATCTGAGCGCCCGTATTGCTGGTCAGGTGCCCCTAGGCGATGGGTCGAACGGCACTTTCAATCCTGACGACTGGTGGGCCAAAAAGGATCAAAGAAAAGTCGACAATTTCATCACATTTGCCGTAGCCGCCGCAACTCAGGCCCTTGACGATGCCGACTGGCACCCCAAGACCTATGAAGACCAGATTACCTCAGGCGTTCTTATCGGATCCGGTATTGGCGGGCTTGATGGTATCGCCGAAGCGGCCCTGACCCTGCGCGACCGGGGTCCCCGCCGCATCAGCCCGTTTTTTATTCCCGGCCGGCTGATCAATCTTGCTTCCGGCCAGGTGTCGATCATGCATGGCCTCAAGGGTCCGAATCATTCGGTGGTTACCGCCTGTTCCACCGGTGCCCACGCCGTCGGTGACAGCTATCGCCTGATTGCCTATGGCGATGCCGATGTCATGGTTGCCGGGGGTGCCGAATCGCCGGTTTCGCGGTTGTCAGTGGCGGGCTTTGCTGCCTGCCGCGCTTTGTCCACCTCATATAACGACACGCCTGAAAAAGCCTCGCGGCCATACGATAAGGGGCGGGACGGGTTTGTGATGGGCGAGGGGGCCGGTGTGCTGGTGCTGGAGGAGCTGGGGCACGCTATCGCCCGTGGTGCCAAGATCTATGCCGAAATCATCGGTTACGGATTGTCCGGCGACGCCTATCATATTACTTCGCCAGCCGAAGACGGGGACGGCGGATACCGGGCCATGGCAGCTGCCTTCAAGCGCGCTGGCCTGGCTCCTGGGGATATTGACTACATCAATGCCCATGGCACATCGACCCCGTTGGGCGATGAGATTGAGCTGGCCGCTGTTGAGCGGCTTTTTGGCGACGCAGCCGGCAATGTCGCCATGTCGTCCACCAAGTCGTCAATCGGGCATCTTCTGGGGGCCGCCGGTGCGGTTGAATCGATTTTCTCGGTTCTGGCTATCCGGGACAATGTCGCACCGCCAACTCTCAATCTGGACAATCCATCAGTTGAAACGGCAATTGATCTGGTTCCGCTGGTGGCCGGGAAGCGTCAAATCAATACGGTATTGTCCAACTCCTTTGGTTTTGGCGGCACCAATGCATCGCTGATTTTCAGGCAGGCCCCGGAATAGTCCCTTTGAAGGTGTAAACCTTTGGTGTGCCGAATGGCATGACGACTTGCCTTAATTCAGAGTTCAGGGCACCTTTTGATCGTGATGGGTTAAAAACTTGAGTCAATTGACCCGTGGGTTTGACGCTCTGGGGAGAATAGGTCGCCAATGGCGAGATCAAATAATCGCCCGCCGCAGAGGCCGGGAGGACCGACGGAGGCGGACAAAAGAGCCGAACGCCGCTGGCGTCTGACCGATGCCTATTTCGGTTCGCCCTCAAATTCAGGTCAGTCGGCGCCGCCAGCTGACGGCCTTTACGGGACACCGCCACCGTCAGGTTTCCGGCCGCAGCCTCAAGCCCCGGACCAGGCCGCGGCACAGGTGCCTCTACCGGTGCCAGTGCAAAATCGGTCACCAGTCCCGCCGCCAACAGCAACCCCGCAAAATAACCATGGCGGACCGCGACTGCAGCCCCAAACGGCTCGACAGCGCCAGGCGCGCGCGTCAGAGCCGAGGCAACAATCCCCGGCTTCGGCAAAATCCGGTAAAGGGCCGACAAACGATAAAGGGCCGACGAACGATAAAAAAGTGCAGAAAACGGGAGTTTCGATGGATGAACTCCCCCCCGATGTCAGAGCCGCGATGGAGCGCGAGCCCTTGCAGGCCCCTAAACCCGCCGATGCGCAAAAAGCTGCGCCGCTCGCTGGCGAAAAAACCGGCGCACCGGTCAGGGCCGTAACCACGCCGCCGGGCAGGAAATCCTTTTTTTCGAGGTTTACACGCCAGCGCCGGCCAGTTGACGGTAAAAAACCCATCGGTCCCGGGACGGGCGGTACCGCGGATCAAGCGGACAAACTTAAGCCAAAATTACCATCAAGAGTCGGCAAATCGATCCGGCGACCGACCAGCCCCATCCAGGCCCTGGAACCCAGGCCAGCGCCGGCACCTGCCGGGAGCCGGTTTGGTCGTAACTGGCGCTCAACACCAAAAATACCAACCAACCCAAAGGATAAAACCCCAATGAGACGATCCGGTGGATTCGTCGGCTTTGCCTACACGTTCAGCACGCTGGCTTTTCTTTTTGCTGTCGCAGGAACTGTGATCTATTACGGCAAGGTGACGTTTGATGGTGAGGGGCCTCTGACAGGGCCGGTCGCGGTTGTCATTGAAAAGGGCACTGGCCTTTCGGGAATGGCGAGTGAACTCGAACGCCAGGGCGTCATCGACGATGCCAATATTTTTGTCGCCGGTGTGATCATCAGCGGCAAACAAGGCGCCATGAAAGCGGGTGAATATGCCATACCCGCAGGCGCCAGCATGGCCAGGGTGATGACGATCCTGTCCGAGGGCAAGGCAATTCAATTCAAGGTCACCATTGCCGAAGGGCTGACCAGCGCACAGGTGGTGGAAATTCTCAATTCCAAGGAAGACCTCACCGGTGCGATCGACCAGATCCCGCCCGAGGGGTCTTTGTTGCCGGAGACCTATTCTTATCCGCGCCGGACACCTCGTCAGGAGATTATCAACCAGATGCAGCGCGCCCAGGCGACGGTACTTGCGGACCTGTGGGCTTCCCGGGCACCCGGGCTGCCACTGAAAACGCCGGAGGAAGCTGTAATTCTGGCATCGATTGTAGAAAAGGAAACTGGTCAGCCCGGTGAACGCCGCCAGGTGGCAAGTGTCTTTATCAACCGGCTGAAGCGCAATATGCGCCTGCAGTCGGACCCGACGATCATCTATGGCATTACCGGCGGCAAGGGCCCGCTGGGCCGGGCGATTTTCCAGAGCGATATCGACAAGCCAACCGAATACAACACCTATCAGATCAACGGATTGCCGCCGACACCGATTGCCAATCCCGGTCGCGCCGCATTGCAGGCGACCTTGGACCCCGACAGCACCAATTTCCTGTTTTTTGTCGCTGATGGTACTGGGGGCCATGCCTTTGCCGCCACCCTGGCCGAGCATACTTCCAATGTCGCCCGATGGCGTCAGATCGAACGGCGGGCGAGACTTGAGGCTGAAAAGGCGGCGGCAGCGGGCGCCGATGGAAATAAAAACAACAACAACCCGCAAGGCGGCGGTACCATCGAAACCCAAGTTCAGGATCTTGTTCTTCCGGGCCAATAGGCGGATTATCAAGGATCAGGGTCTGCGTACAATCACGGTTGTGGTGCGGGAATAAATTGAAATCCGACAGGGGAACAGGAATACCGATGAGCCTGTGCAGCATGACCGGCTTTGGCGCAGCGTCAGGGTCAACTGAAGGTCTCGACTGGAATTGGGAGCTTCGCTGCCTGAACGGTCGGGGTCTTGACTTGCGTTTGCGCGTACCCGGCGGCTATGAGGACATTGAACCGCTGGCCAGGCGGGCGCTTGCCGACCGGTTAGGACGGGGCAGTTGCCAGGCAACACTTCAGATCAGCCGCGATGTCTCCATTGCCGAACCCAGACTGAATGACGCCATTCTTGCCCGGACGCTTGAAATTTCCCGCCGGCTTCAACACGAATTTGATGTTGAGCCGCTGAGCGCCCAGGGCCTTCTGTCAGTCAGAGGCGTCCTGGAATATGCCGAGACCCAGCCGGACGAAGGCCTGAGAAAACTGCAGGTCCAATCCATGGTGGACGGACTTACCAAGGCGCTGGAGGCCCTGGTTGCGGATCGCCGGTTGGAGGGGGGAAAGCTCGCGGTGCTCTTAAGCGGCCAGGTCGATGAAATGTCGCGGCTGACACAACTCATTGCCAAGCTGCCAGCAAGGGATCCCGAATCCCACCTAACGCGCCTAAAAGGGCAAATTGAACAATTACTCGGCTCCCGCAACGAACTGAACATGGACCGGCTGCATGCCGAAGCCGCGGTTCTGGCAACCAAGGCCGACATTTGCGAGGAGCTTGATCGCCTTGATGCGCATTTCCAGACAGCGCGAGAGCTTTTGACATCCGACGAGCCGGTTGGGCGGCGACTGGATTTTCTGTGTCAGGAATTTAATCGCGAGGCCAATACCATCTGCTCCAAATCCGGAGACATCGATACAACAAAGAACGGCCTGGAGCTGAAGGCGGTCGTCGATCAATTCAAGGAACAGGTGCAGAATATTGAGTGAGGCTGAGGAATTTTCCGGCCTGGCCCGCCGGGGTGTCGTGCTGGTGGTTTCGTCCCCCTCCGGGGCCGGCAAGACCACTCTGACGCGCCGGTTGATGGCGGAGGACCCGATGATTTCCCTGTCGGTTTCGGTGACCACCCGGAAGGCCCGCCCCGGGGAGGTCGATGGTTCGGACTATCATTTTATCACGGCAGAGGAATTCCAGGCCATGCGCAAAGCTGGCGATCTGCTGGAAAGCGCCACGGTTTTCGATAATTTTTATGGGACACCAAAGGCGCCGGTGCTGACCGAATTGGAAGCAGGGCGCGATGTGCTTTTCGATATAGACTGGCAGGGTGCGCAGCAGATCCGCGCAGCCATGTCGGACGATTTTCTATCGCTGTTCATTCTGCCGCCATCGGGGCGGGCGCTTTATCAGCGACTGGTAGCCCGGGCCCAGGACAGCCATGACGTCATCGGCCGCCGCATGGAGGGCGCGGCGCGGGAAATCAGCCACTGGGATGAATATGACTATGTCATCATCAATGATGATATCGATACGGCGTTTTCCGAAATCCGTGCTGTTCTCAAAGCCGGCCGCCTGGCCCGGCGTCGCCGCCGGCCCGCTTTGAAAACCCACGTTGCCGGGCTCGACCGTCAGCTCAAAGACGTCATGGGTGAAACCTGAAACCGACAGAGACCTGTCAGCGGGATTCCCTTGTTTCCTGAAAGGCTCGCGCCATGGTGACAAATTCCGCCACCGTCACATTTTCAGCCCGCAAGGTTTCATCCAGGCCTGCGGCATTGAGCAGGATTGCCGGATCAATCCCTGTCGATTTCAGGCTCTGGCGCAGCATTTTGCGCCGCTGACCAAAGGCCGCCGCGGTTATAGCTGATATTGCGGCGACCGGCGGCGGATCGTCCGGTGGCGGCTGGGGGATAAATTCAACAACCGCCGAGGTGACTTTAGGCGGTGGTGTAAATGCCTTCGCATCAACAGTAAAAACCAGCCGCGCCGAGGCCCGCCATTGAGCCAGAACCGAAAGCCTACCATAGGTGCGGCTGCCTGGCGCCGCCGTGATACGCTGCGCCACCTCGTGCTGGAACATCAGCACCAGCCGGTCCCACCAGGGCGGCCATGGCTCGATCTGGAGCCAGTTCACAAGAAGCGGCGTGGCAATGTTGTAGGGCAGATTGGCGACAATGCGCACCAGCGGCGCGGCGGCCAGGCTGGCCGGCATGGCGGAGCCCAGTTCCAAAGCATCGCCGGCCACGATCTCCAGCCGGTCAGGGTAGGCCGCGGCGATCTGTTCCAGCGCCGCCAGGCAGCGGACATCCCGTTCCACGGCAACAATACGGGCGGCACCTTCAGTCAAAAGAGCCCGAGTGAGGCCGCCCGGACCGGGGCCGATTTCCAGCACCGTGACGTTTTCAAGCGGTCCTGCCGCCCTGGCAATGCGGGCAGTGAGGTTCAGATCGAGCAGAAAATTCTGGCCCAATGAGCGTTTGGCTTGAAGCCCATGGGTTGCCAGCACCTGGCGTAGCGGCGGGAGCGGGTCACTGTTCATGTGATGTATCGTCCCGAACCGTATTTGCAGCGCTCGGGCTTGGGTCGTTATTTGCCATTAACGCGCCAAGTTTCAAAGCCTGGATGAGGCTGAAGGGCCGGGCCGTACCCTTGCCGGCGAGGTCAAAAGCTGTGCCGTGATCGGGGGAGGTACGAACAAAATTCAGACCCAGCGTGGTATTAACCGCAAGATCGAACGCCAGGGTCTTGATCGGGATCAGGGCCTGGTCGTGATACATGCACAGCGCGACATCGTAGGTATTGCGTGCGGCGGCATGGAACATCGAGTCCGCCGGCCACGGGCCGGATACATCGATCCCAGCATCCTGCAGACGTTTCATGGCGGGGGAAATGATCTGGTTTTCTTCAAGGCCCATCGTCCCGTTTTCGCCGGCATGGGGATTGAGCCCGGATAGGGCAATGCGCGGCCGGCTCAGGTTGAAACGATTGACAAGTTCGTTGGCGACAATGACGCCGGTCTCAAAGATGAGATCGGTGGTCAGCAGACCAGGAATTTTCGCCAAGGGTATGTGTATCGTTACCGGCACCACTTTGAGGTCATCTGAAACCAGCATCATAACCGGGTGAGGGCGAGCCGCTTGCCCCGTTGCCTCCCGGTCCAGATGGGCGAGGAATTCGGTATGCCCGGGAAACGGAAAGCCCGCCTGGGTTAAAACTGATTTGGCGATTGGGTTGGTGACGACCGCCGCAACCTCGCCGGCCAGGGCCAGATGTACAGCGGTATCAATGGATTGGATGACTGCATTCGCGGTTTTGGCGCTAGCCCTGCCCACATGTACCGGCGGGCAGGGTTGCGGCAATACCGGCAGAGCACGAGAAAAAACGGATACAGCCTCAGCCGGTACGGAGACCTCGGAAATTGTGACATCAACGTCCGCCAAGGCCGCCCGGTCGGCCAGGACCTGGGCACTGCCGATATAGACAAACGGCGGCAATTCGCCACCCCGGCCATAAAGCCACGCCTGGAGCGTTATGTCGGGGCCGATGCCGGCCGGTTCGCCCATGGTCAAGGCCAGCGGCAGGCCGCTCCGGGAGCTAATGACACTTCGGCTGTGGTTCGCTGGCCGGTCAGCGGTATTCGACGATGGCATCCTGTTTGAGGTCGCGCAAATGCCGGTCGGCCAGCATGCTGAATTCCTGACTGACCAGTTGCTTCTGGACCTGATCGCGCTGACCGCCATCGTCTTTTCGTTCGCAAACGGCAATCAGCACGATGCCCGTATCTGTAATCGTCGGCGGGATCATGTCATTTGCCTTGGCCTGCTGGACCAAGGAACGGGTGGGTTCCTTCATATCCTTGGCGCGGGTTCGCGGTGTATTGCTGGTTTGGACATCGCGAAAACGACCCGTCACCAACTCAGAGGTGCGGCAGTCGCGGAACGCCCGGCGAATTTTTCCGGCTTCTTCCATGCGTCTGGTAATCTCAGGATCACCGGCGCCCTTGGGCAGTTTCAGAGTAATTGTTTTCAGGCTGAATACCGGATCGGATTGGTTGTCTTTGCGTTCAATTTGCTTGATCGCCTGGGTAATTTCACTTTCGCCGATATCGACCAGGCCAGAATAGGTACGCTGAATGACCTTGCGCCAGCCAAGCTGGGAGCGAATACGATTCTCCAAAGTGTCAATACGGACCCCGCGACTGCGTAAAAAGCCCTTGAACCAGGCGTGGTTCCTTTTGTTGGCTCTGAGGCGGTCGTTTATGGATTCAATTATCGCTGATCGCGGGGTAT
>QILX01000075.1 GCA_003232175.1 Hyphomicrobiales bacterium
GTCACCCAAAGCCTTTTTCGCAATCCCGACCTGCTGCGATACGCCCTGGCCCGTGGGTTTCGGGTATTTCCCGGCCTGATCATGGCGGTTCTGGCCTCGGCGCTCATTCTTGGACCCCTGGTTACCACCTTGTCATTTGGCGAATATTTCGGTGACCCGGCAGTCCTGAAATACATTGTCGGCGCGACGTCCACGCTTGGCGTCGATGCGACCCTTCCCGGCGTCTTCGTTGGCTTGCCGTCACCGGGGAATCTGAACGAGCCGCTTTGGACCCTCAAATATGAGTTGGCCGCCTATATCGGACTGATGATTGTCACGTTTCTGACGCTTCGGTTGGGCAAATGGTGGCCGGCGGTTGCCGTGCTGATGTTTGCCGTCGCCTACATATTGGGGCGCTGGCAATTTCCATGGCTGGTGACCGATGGGGCGGTCAACAACCTCATACATCTCATACTGGTGTTCTATTTTGGCGCCGCCGCATTTGTTTTACGCAAATATATCCCCCTGACCGTGCCCGGGCTGGTGGCGTTCTGGGGCCTGGCGTATTTTGCCAACGGGACTCCCTTTCGCGAGGTCGCCGAGCTTCTTGCCCTGGGCTACACGATGTTCTGGATTGCCTTTGTCCCCAATCTTGCTCGACGCCAGTTCGACCGCATCGGCGACTACTCCTACGGTGTTTACATCTATGCCTATCCGATCCAGCAGGCGATCCGGATGTATTTTCCCGACATCGAGCCCATGGAGCTTTTTGCGGCATCCATGCTGTGCGTCCTGCCGGTTGCCGCCTTTTCATGGCATTTTGTCGAACAGCCTGCGATGAACCTTGGCAAGACGGTGATTTTGCGTCTGAAATCCTGGCGCGCACCGAAAGAAGAAAGTGCCGTCAGCTCTGCCCTGGGCCTCTAAATCCCGGCTAATTCCTGCCGAAATTTAGTTCTTGGCATCCTCATCATGTCCGTCGCTGTCGCCTTCCAGGCGATGCATAAGATCGCTGATATTTTTGGGTATATCGGCTGAAGAAAATTTCCGCTGCTCTTCAACACTGTGAACAAAAGCAATGATGTCGATGAGTTCATCGCCACTAAATTCGATTTGCGCGCCCATTTCATCTTCTTGCATCGCGATCATAGGTGCGGCTCCGCGCCACATCCTGGCAGCAAATTCAAATGGGTTCATTACGGTTGGCATTTCCGCAGCATCCAGGGGTGCTGCATCTTCACCGCCAATACCGTTGATCGCGTGACAGATAACGCAACCCTTGGAGGCAAATAGTAACCGCCCCCGGGCCGGGTTGATATATGGCAGCAAAAAACCGCGAACCTCCGGCTCGGAGGCATTTTCATCTGAATTGGCATCCGCAGTCTTGTCCATTGCCACGCTCAGCATTACCGCCAGTCCCGTAGCCAGTGCGAGTGAGTTTAGATAAGGCAAGCCTTCACCTCCGGTTTGGCTGGGAGCAGTAGAGCCGTGACCCCTAGGGCCCGTGGATAATTGCACTAGTGGCGCCGGCCCAATTTTCCCAGCACGATAATCACAGCCGAACCTACCGAATATATGGTCAGCAGCCAACCAGACAAGGTCTCCTTTATAAAGCGCCATGGACCGATCCACGGCGCGGGGGTTAAATTTTTGCCGACCGCAGGCGAAGTGCATTGCCCACCACCGAAAGTGACGACAGGCTCATCGCCGCCGCCGCGAAGATGGGGGAAATCAGAATACCGAAGATCGGGAAGAGGACGCCGGCCGCCACAGGCACACCGGCGGCGTTGTAAATCATGGCAAAAAACAGGTTCTGCTTGATGTTGCGCATCGTCGCCCGGCTCAGCTTGCGCGCCCGCACGATGCCGTCCAGATTGCCCCCAACCAGCGTAAATCCGGCACTTTCGATGGCGACATCGGCGCCGGTGCCCATGGCGATTCCAACATCGGCCTGGGCCAGTGCCGGCGCATCGTTGACGCCGTCTCCGGCCATGGCGACCTTTTTACCCGCCTCCTGCAGGTCCTTGATGATGCGGGCCTTGTCTTCGGGCATGACATCGGCGCGAATCTCGTCAATACCCAGACGGCTTGCGACCGCCTTTGCGGTGCGCTCATTGTCGCCGGTCGCCATGATGATGTGGAACCCTTCAGCGTGCAGGGCCTTGAGTGCCCCGGGCGTGGTCTTCTTGACCGGATCAGCAACGCTCACCAGCCCGGCGATTTTGGCATCGATCATGACGAACATCACCGTCTCGCCTTCATCGCGCCGCGCATTGGCGATCTCGACAAGGCTTCCGCGATCAAGTCCCATATCGGCAACCAGCTTGGCATTGCCCAGCGCCACGGATATTCCGTCGACGACACCGGTCACACCTTTACCGGTGATTGCTTCGAAGTCTGTCGTCTTGGCGAATTTGACGCCGCGTTCTTCCGCGCCGCTGACAATGGCTTCGGCCAGCGGATGTTCGGACCCGCGCTCAAGGCTTGCTGCCAGACGCAACACCTCGGCCTCGTCGTGGCCTGCTTCGGGGAGGACGGCGACCAGCTTGGGCTTGCCTTCGGTCAGGGTGCCGGTTTTATCGACAATCAGCGTATCGACCTTGGCAAAACGTTCCAGGGCCTCGGCGTTTTTGATCAGCACGCCGGCCTGGGCGCCGCGGCCCGTTGCCGTCATGATTGACATCGGCGTTGCAAGGCCAAGCGCGCACGGGCAGGCGATGATCAGCACCGAAACCGCTGAGACCAGCCCATAAGCCAGCGCCGGGGACGGTCCCCACACAGCCCAGGAGATGAACGACAGGATCGCGATAACGATCACGGCGGGCACGAACATGCCGGCCACAGAATCAGCAAGTTTCTGGATCGGCGCCCGGCTGCGCTGGGCATTGGCGACCATCTCGACGATCTGGGCCAGCATGGTGTCGGCGCCGACCCGTTTTGCCTCCATCACCAGCGACCCGGTGCCGTTGATGGTAGCGCCGGTGATCTTGTCGCCCTTGACCTTTTCAACCGGAACCGGTTCGCCGGAAATCATCGATTCGTCGATGGACGACCGGCCTTCGATCACCACGCCATCGACCGGCACCTTGTCCCCGGGGCGAACCCGCAAGCGGTCGCCGACGACAACGTCTTCGAGGGGAATTTCCACTTCGCTGCCGTCTTCGCGAACAATGCGGGCCGTCTTGGCGGCAAGATCGAGCAGGGCGCGGATCGCCGAACCGGTGCGCTCGCGTGCCCCAAGTTCCATCACCTGTCCGAGCAGGACCAGGACAACAATCACCGCCCCGGCTTCAAAATAGACCCCGACATTGCCCTCGGCATCCCGAAACCCGGCGGGGAAGATTTCCGGCATGAACACAGCGACAATGGAAAAGGCATAAGCCGCGCCGACCCCCATGGCGATAAGGGTGAACATGTTCAGATTGCGGGTGACCACCGATTTGAAACCGCGGACGAAAAACGGCCAGCCGGCCCACAGGATCACCGGGGTGCTCAAAATCAGCTCAATCAGCAACGTGTTACGCTCGCCAAAAAACTCCCGGACAATTCCGAGCCCCAGAAATGGCCCCATGGTGAGCACCAGCAGTGGCACCGTCAGCACGGCACCAACCCGGAAGCGGCGGGAAAAATCGACGAGTTCGGGGTTGGGGCCCTCTTCACCGGTTGGAACGCCCTTGGGTTCCAGCGCCATGCCGCAAAGCGGGCAATCGCCGGGACCAACCTGTTCAATCTCGGGATGCATCGGGCAGGTGTAGATCGTTCCCTCAGGCGCCGGTTCCGCTTTGGGCGGCCCGTCCCTGTATTTTGCCGGATCGGCCTTGAATTTGTCAAAGCAGTTGTCTGAGCAGAAGTGATAGGTGGTGCCTTCATGCACGAGGTGGGGCTTACCGGCATCGGGGTCAACATTCATGCCACAGACCGGATCCTTGACGATTGATGTATCGGGTTTTTCTGTAATCTGGGCCCGGGTCTCTGAACTATCGAGTTTGTCCATGAGTCAATTCCATTTTTTGATTACGGTTGATGTTGAGTACAACGAATATAGTGCGTTTTGAGCGATATCGGCCTGCCGTCCGCCTTGAGGCGGCGGACTAAACAGATATTCAGGTTGCAGCGCGTAAACATAACGCTATCGGAACACGCGAACCCAGGACCCCGCCGGCTATTTTCGAGCAAATGCCCATTTCGGTGGCGGCGGTGGCTGATATGGCAAATTCGAAAGCGCGCACTATCATCCGGAGCCACGGCGGCGATGTTACCCTCGACAATCGTCAGGAGGATGGCCGGAGAGCAAAAACATTCTACATCCTAGCAAAGTATCTTGGCTTCGGGCGATCACGGCCTGGCCTGGCGTCGCGCACCACGCCTGAAATCTGGTACCGCTGCCCCGGTTCGAACGGGGGACCTCTAGATCCACAATCTAGCGCTCTAACCAACTGAGCTACAGCGGCCCGCATACACTTGCGAAGATGGGGCAATCTTTTTCACGCCCCGCCGTCGCCGTCAAGCGGTGGATGTCCTACTCCGCGTCATTGACCAAAAAGCCCGGGCGATCGCCCGGGCCAGGGCCGTTACCATCGAAACCTATAACGCACTAAGACGGCAAAACGTCCTTGAACTGAGAAATCGTCTTTTCAAACTGGGCGCTGTAAGGCTTGGCGGCGTCATTTGCGGCCTTGGTGGTCAAATCGCTGAATTCCTTGGCCTGCCCACCCAGAGCCTCGATCTGGCTGCGGGCAAAGGCGAGCTGCAATTCCACCGCTTCTCCGATATCCTTGGTCTCCAACAGATTTCGGGCCAGCTCGAAGGTTGAATTAAGGTTGTTTTGCGCAAAATCCAGCGCTTTGCGGTTTAGCACCGCTGTGCTGTCGGCGACAACCTGCGCCTGATCTTCAACAACGCTCGCGGCGTCTTCGGATGCACCCTTGATGTTGTCATAGACCTGGCGCGACTGATCCAGGCTCTTTTCCGCGGCTTCGCGGATTGACGAAGGCAGCTCAAATGATGTGTCGGTGTTGGTGTCGGCGGATTTCTTGACCATGGGGATGTTTCCTTTTGCAGGGCCTGTCCCGGAGGGAACCCCAGGGCGTCGGCTTCATTTGTCGGTGTCATGGATATTGTAATCATGATATAGGCAATAATTGTTGCACTGCAACATAAAATGCGCGTCGCAGCAATTTTGCTTTTCGAGTTCTTTCCCCTATAGAGACAATATCCGGTCGTAGAAGGTGAATTCGTCATGGGAATCAATTCCGAATCAACCGTTGGCGCTGACCTGCAGATCGGCCCGACCACCAGCGGCATGGTGCGGATCTACGTGGCGGGCAATGGTGTCGATCTGCCGTTGGATTTTAATCCCGAGGATGCGCGCGCCATAGCCGATGAGTTGATTGCCGCGGCGCAAATCGCACAAAACCTGAATAATAGGCCGGTCCCAGGTGGCAAGAAGCGCCGGAGTTCGGGTTAGGTTTTTGCTGCAAAGGTGATTTTCACGGGCGTCGCTTTAACCATGCTTGCATGTCAATGTTGTCGACGGTTCGGCTTTGGTGGACGGCCCCGGCCCTGATACCCTAAGGTCAGGTCCTGGACGGGGTTCACTTTTGGATGCGGCGAGCGATCCCCCCTATGAACTGGTCGGGTAACCGACCAACGGTGGCCGAGAGGCCGGCCGCCGGTATGTGATGGGGAATTGTGTGAGCCGACATCCGCACGATGAACTTCGCGCCCTGGAGCGCCGGGCCGAACCGGCTTGGCTTTGGGATGCCGACCGGAACCGGCTGGTTTGGGCCAATCGGGCCGGGCTGGCCTTCTGGGGCGAAGCCACGGTTCTGGACCTCATCGACCGGCGCCTTGATGAACGTGACGCCGCGGTCATCCGCATGGCCGCCCTTGTCACCACCCTGGAACCCGGCGCGGATTCGGTTCAACACCTGGTTTTTGAAATCAGCGGACACACCGAAGCCGTGCAGATGAATTGCCGGCGCATCATTCTTGAAGATGGGCGCCCCGGCCTGCTGGTTGTGCGCATAGCCGATGCTGCCGATGGACCGGCACCGGAGGAAACCCGTACCAGCCTTTTGGAAGCCGTGGTTGACCAGATGCCAGCCGCGGTGGTCATTTTCGATCGCCATGGCAGCCTGCTTTATCAAAACCAAGCGGCCCGCAACGAGCTGACCTCCGCCCCGGCTGAAAGCAGTCCAGCGGCCCTAGAGGAGGAGACACCTGTCAGCGGCGGCCTGCTTGCCGCCTGGCTCGGCGACGCTGTGAAGGCCGATGAGCTGATGTCGCTCACCCTGAGCCGCGGCAGCGTCTCCGAAGCGGTAATCCTGCAGACCAAATTCGGTGCCCGCGCCCACCGCATCAATGCCAGACGCCTGGCGGCCCCGGTGGTCGGCCGACTGGCCGTCTTTATGGTCTTTGAGGACATCGAGGATCGTCGCCGCCAGGAACACCGTCAGGCCGAGGCCCTGGCGGCGATCGAAGCGGTACTCGGGGCCGCCGACGCCACATTTGAGATCGATGCCGAAGGCCGCCTGGTGGACTTCGGCGGTGCCGCGCAACGGGTCTTTGGCAACGGTATCGGCGTGTTGCTGGGCACCGAATGGGACGATGTGCTGGCGGCACTTGAGGTCGAGGGTGCAGTACCGTTCTCACAACGCCGTTCACAGCCAGGGCCATGGCGCGAAATTCTTAGCCCGTCGACCGCCGGAGCGCAGGCTCTGGCGGTCTCCGCCATGCCGGTCATCAAGCCCGATGGCAGCTTTGATGGCTATCGCGGACTGGTTCTGGCCCTGGAGCCAACGTCTTTGCCGTCAATAGCTGATCCAGGCACTGAAACTAAAACCAGCACCCCCGGAGCGCCGGCGACAAACGATGAAGCTGAATTTCTGGCTGACCTTCAAAAGGACCAACCGGTCGGCGAGCCAGGGGAAAAGCCCAATGATGCCGTCGGCGGCCCCAACCGGCCGGACGTAGAACCAAGCGGCGACACGGCAAAGAGCGGCAAGGTCGGCCGCGACGATGCCGCAACGTTCACGGCCATTGCCCAGGCTCTGGATTCGGCCCGCAAGCCGGTCAAGGCGCCATCCCCCGAGGCCCTTGCCTCAGGTGCCGCCACGCTCCGGGTGGTTGGCGGGGTCGAAGCCTTAAGCCCGGACCAGCCTCCAACGGTTTCAGACCCGGATTTGAAAACGGTCTCAGATGGCGGGAAGGATTTACCCAAAATCAGCGACGCCGCCCGGGCACTCCTGGAAACCGGCAAACCGACTCTCATCCACCGTCATTTTGTTATATTGGATGCCAACGAAATGCTGGCCCGTCTTCTGGGTCACGATACTGTCCGATCTCTACTGCGTGATACCAACCTGTTGAACCTGATGCCGGACGAACGCGCCAAGTTGTTCAGCCTGCAAAGCCGGTTTGACGATCGCGATATCCCGCAATTTGGCCGTATCGACAAAATCCTGCTGAAAGCCCGTAAGAAGGACCGCACGACGCTAAACATTCAGGCAAGTTTCGAAGAAGTTCAGCTTGACGGCACCACCGCGATCAGGGTCGTGGCTGAAGAGGCCAAGGCGCCCCCTGACGTCACATCGAGGCCGCTTGAAACCGGCGCCACTTCGGGCAGCGCCGCACTTTCCGCCTCCGTCGCCCGTGAAACCGAACTTCGAGCTGTCATCAATACCGCGGCGGACGGGATAGCCACCGTCGATGTCAATGGCCGCATCATCACCTTGAACGCCAGCGCCGAGGCGATTTTCGCCGTTGAAGCGCCGGTGGTGGTGGGGCAGAAATTCGAAGACCTTTTCACGGCTCAAAGTGCTGAAACAATCAGGGGTTACATATCCTCCATCACCGCAGACCAGCCGGCCCGCCTTCACCGTGAAGGCCATGAAGTCAGCGGCAAGCGGCCTGGCGGGGGAGATATGCCGTTATTTGTTACTATCGGCCGGATGAATGTCGCGGACGGGCTGCAATATTGCGCCGTCATCCGCGATATTTCGCAATGGAAGGAAACCGAAGAGGGCTTGCGTCTCGCCAAGGAGCGGGCGGAGGAGGATTCGGCCAAGAAATCTGAATTCTTGGCGCGTATCAGCCATGAACTCAGAACGCCGTTGAACGCTATAATCGGATTTTCCGAAGTGATGAGCGAAGAAAAATTCGGCCCCATCGCCAACGACCGGTATAAAGGCTATCTCAATGATATCCGCTCCAGCGGCGACCATTTGTTGTCATTGATCAACGACCTGCTGGATCTTTCCAAGATCGAAGCCGGCAAACTCGAACTCAATTTCACCTCCGTCAATGTCGCCCGAATTATCGAACAGGGCATGACGATTATTCAGCCCCAGGCCGCCCAGGCGCAGGTGATTGTCCGGGTCAGCCTGCCGGACCATCTGCCACCCGTGGTTGCTGATGAACGGTCATTGCGTCAGATCGTGCTTAACCTGTTGTCAAATGCGGTCAAGTTCACTCCCGCCGGCGGTCAGGTCATCTTGTCCGCCGTGGTCGACGATAAGGGCCGTCTGCAGGTCAGAGTGCGAGATACAGGCATCGGCATGTCCCCCGACGAGATCGACCGGGCAATGGAGCCATTCCGACAGATCGAAACCCTGGGCCAGACCGACCACACCGGGACCGGCCTTGGCCTGCCGCTGACCAAAGCGCTGACTGAAGCCAACCGGGCCGAATTTTTGATCGAAAGCACACCAAGCGCTGGCACCCTGGTCCACATCACCTTCCCCACCAACCGGGTTCTGGACGGCTGATACCGGCTGTCACGCTACAGGAATTTTTTAAAACGCTTGAAAATATGTGCTTCTCTCAT
>QILX01000221.1 GCA_003232175.1 Hyphomicrobiales bacterium
GGCGATTATGTTCGGATTCAGCAGACCTGCGGCGGCTCCGCCAAACTTTTGCTCATAGATTATATCGCCCGCCCGCGTGGTGACGCGAAAATAGTCGGTGTCGTGCCTATAATTCTGGAGTTGGAGTTCCCCCAGTTCTGTGGACAGTTAAGGGCTTGCAGATTCTAAGCGTTCATGAGCGCTCCTTTCGAAGTTGATTGGTGATTGGTGATTGGTAGCCCAGCGCTGAATGCCGTCGGCCGGGATTGTACCATCCCTCGATGAACTCGAAGATGGCCATGCGGGGGCCATGCGGGCTTCAGCTTTTGTTGGGAACTTTGCCTTTCGAGCAGTTCGCATTCGAGCGCGGCGAAAAAGCTTTCACACATTGCATTGTCATAGGCGTCGCCGACCGATCCCATGGATGGCCGGACACCGGCCTCCTTGCATCTGAGACCGAAGGCGACTGCGGTGTACTGCGATCCTTGATCCGAGTGATGGATCACGCTTGCCGGTCGCCTTTGTGTCAGCGCCATATTCATGGCATCGAGCACGAGCTGGGCCTTCAGATTGTGGCCCATCACCCAGCCCATTATCCGGCGTGAAAAGGCATCCAGCACGACAGCGAGATACAAGAACCCTGCCCAAGTCGGGACATAGGTGATGTCAGCGACCCAGAGCGTGTTCGGCTCGTCAGCATAGAAGTTACGATCGACCAGATCGCAAGCCGGTCGCACCCGCACATCCCAGAATGTCGTGCGGGCTCCTTTTCTGCGGCTAACGCCGGCAATAGTCGCCACTTTCATCAACCGCTCCACACGCTTGCGACCTATCTGGATACCTTCATCGGCAAGTTCAGCGTGGATGCGTGGCGCACCATAGGTTTCTCTGGAACCGCTATGGATTGCCTTGATGCGCGCAGTCAGTTCGGCATCGGCAGTCGAGCGGGCCGAGGGCGCACGGTCACGCCATGCGAAGAACCCGCTGCGGGGTTGGTGATTTTTACACCCACCAGTTGATGCCGAAAAATGACTGGCCGCCAGGCACAAAACCGGCGCACCAACACAGCTGGGTTGAGACATGGACACTCAACTGCCCGCAGCACGGCCCCGCAGCATTTCAATTGTTTCCATCAAACGGACAGAATCAGCCAGAGTGCATGTATTGAGGGTCCGGTCGCCGCGCACACAATCAAGGAACAGGCCCATCTGGGTCTCAAACAGGTTTTGTGGCTCAAAAACATGAGGATTGCGGCCCGCCGCAAACCCGGCCCGGGCGACGTGGCAATGAACGAATGTCGGCATTTCGGGCTGGATCGAACCGAAAAAACTGCCATTGTCGCCGTGAATTTCGGCATATTGCATGAATATCGGCGTCGCAAGGTCGGCCTGGATCAATATATCCACCCCGGTCCTGGTGGTCATGCGCACCAAAGTCCAGTCTTCGGCATCCGCATCGATCGTCCCGCCACCGATCAGCCGCTGTTTTTGCCGCACCTCCGATGCGACAAGCGCGCACTCGCGAACCGGACCAAACAGCCATAAAACCAAATCGATCATATGGACCAGCATTTCGTTGATGGCGCCGCCATCGCTGGCCAGTTTGTGTTGCCAGACATCATGACTGCCGGGTCCGCCAAGGCGAAATGTTGCTTGGGTGATATTGCCAAGCGCCGCGCCGACCCCGTTCATGTCGGCCCCGGCCAGCGCCCTGGCGGCAAATTTATATGCCGGCGCAAACCGATATATGTAGCCAACCATACCCACGACCCCGGCAGCCGACGCCGCCGCCTCAAGTGACCGGGCGCCCGAAAGGGTCGCGGTCAGCGGCTTTTCGCAAAGGAACGATTTGCCGGCATCGATCACCGCGCCAATCAGTGCCTGGTGGCTCGCCGGCGGCGTGCAGATCGAAACCGCGGCAATATCAGGGTCTGCGATCAGGTCCTCGACTTTACTGACGCTTTTGACCTTCAGATCACACGCCAGCACCTCTGCCTTCGCCGGGTCGATATCGGCAACGAAGACCTCCACATCACCATCAGCTTGCAGCCCGCTAATGTGCTTGGGCGCCTGCCTTCCGCAACCGATAACGCCATACCTGACAACCATTTGACGACATTTCCTTATACGACGGCGCAATTGCCAGTATTCAAAAACGTGTTTAACCGTGTATTGAGTCAAAAGGAACTCCGGCCAAGATTTTGGACCAGGTTTATTACGGGAGCCGGCCATGACAATTAATCGACTGGCATTCATATCGAGCCCGGCGGAAGAGGCCGTCAACGCCAAAGCCGATCTGGAAGCCCGTTACGGCACCACCCCGCCCGAAGAGGCCGACGTTATCGTAGCTCTTGGCGGCGACGGGATCATGCTGCGGACACTTCACAGATTTATGGATACCGGCAAACCGATTTATGGCATGCATCGCGGTTCGGTCGGCTTTTTGATGAATGAATATCGCCCCGATAAACTTGCAGATCGCATCGCAGGCGCTGAAACAACTGAGCTGCACCCGTTGTCCATGCAGGCGTGGGACACCAATGGCGCTGTCCACAACCTCCTGGCGATCAACGAAGTCTCCTTGTTCCGCACCACGTATCAGGCCGCCAAGCTGGTCCTCAAGGTCGATGGCCGGATGCGCATGGATAATCTTGTCTGTGATGGGGTTCTGGTGGCTACCCCCGCCGGATCGACCGCCTACAACCTTTCTGCCCATGGCCCGATCCTGCCCCTGGGCTCGCGATTGCTGGCCCTGACCCCGATCAGTGCTTTCCGGCCACGGCGCTGGCGTGGCGCGCTCCTGCCCTATGGTGCCAAAATTGAAATCGAAGTCCTCGACCCGCTCGCCCGTGCCGTTAACGCTGCCGCGGATCATCGGGAAGTCTTGAAGGTCGCCCGCGTCGAAGTCGAGGTCGACGAGACCCGCATTTTGCGGTTGATGTTCGACACTGACCATGGACTTGAAGAACGAATCCTGCGCGAACAATTCTTGTACTGACCCCCCTCCACAAACCGCGTAAAATTCCTGATATCATGGCGCCGGAGTTTAACGTTGTAGCAAGCCTGCCTTGTTAGTCTCACTTGAGAATGTGAGGCGGTCATCATGCCGGAACAAGCAGCCTTTAACGGGCTACATGCTGTAATTGCCGAGGATTCGCAGCACATGCGGACCCTGCTGCGATCCATGTTGCGGGCGCTTGGGTTTGGTCAAGTTGCAGCTGAAAGCAATGGCGAGGACGCCCTACGGTTGATTTCCTCGGGTTGGGCAGACGTCGTCTTACTGGATTGGAATATGCCCGGATTAAGCGGAATTGATGTGTTCCGGGCCATTCGCGCGTTTCCCGAACCGATTTGCAGGGTACCGGTAATGATCGTGACGGCCCACGCCTCGCCACAAAGGCTGAAATTGTCAAAATCTCTCGGCGTCAACAGTTTTTTATGCAAGCCGGTTTCAGTCAAAGCGCTGGAAAGCCGTTTGCTGAAAATTGTTTCGGAGCCCTATGCAGCAATAAATGGCGATTCAGCCCCGTCAGCCATGGGGACAAAAAAACCCGGGCCTGAACATTCGATTGAAGATGACCCGCTAAAGTCCTCATCCACAGATGAAAAGGATGATGAGTTGGAGAATTTCTATGTCTAGCGAAACTGCAACGGAAATGGCTCCTGAAGAAACTGGTGACGATGCGTCGGACAACAAGGTCACTGAACCCGAAGTCGAATATTTCCCGCCCACCAATCTTTTACGGTCAAAAGTCAAGGTCCTGGCTCCAGGTGCCGGCTTCGATCTTTCCGCCATTGATCGGGCCGAACAGGCTTTGGATAAACTTTCGGTTCGTTTTGAGGGCTGGATTCTGGAAGAGGTTGAACGTCTGCAAAGTGCTCGCGACGATGTTGATGCCCACGGATATAATGGCGAATACGCTGACGAGCTTTTCCGCGCCGCCCACGACCTGAAGGGCCAGGGCATGACGTTCGGCTATCCGCTCGTTACTTATGTCGCCGGCTCGCTGTGTAAAATACTTGAAGTCCTGGGTGCTACAGAAACGGCAAAAGCTCCGATAGAATTAATCGACCATCATGTCGATGCAATCCGCGCCATAGTCAGGGACCGGATCAAGGGCAATACTCACAGTACGGCAAGCGAACTCGCCAATAGTCTTTCAGATGCAGCCGACGCCGTTGTCGATGCCATGGTACCGTTACGCAAACCGGCCACGACCACCACTGGGGCTTGATATTGTATCAGCTGTTTAGGTCCGATGGATCATGCGGCCTGTTTCATAGGCGCACCGTTTGAAACTGGCGCCACAAGGTCAAAATCGGTCGCAAATCCCTCCAGAAGCGATGAAAAATCTTCCGGCGAGGATGCATTCCCCAGAACATCTTCAATGCCCCCAGCCACCGCCCGGCGCCATTGGTCAGGAAGAATGCCGCCGCGTTTGTCCATAAAACGGGCGATGGCCTTGGTGATGAATTCCTCTTCCCAGTCATCAAAACCTGCCCGGGCAACAAGGCTTTGCCGACCGTATCCGCTGGCATCGGCCATGAGTGCCGTGACCCGCTCGGCAGGCAATCCAACAGTGAAATCGCTCCGTAACATGCAGCCCGGAGCACAAATCCACGGGTGATCCGTCTTTCGGCAACCCATTTGGCGAAAATCGGCATCATTTCGGCTCTACTGCGCCCGACGGCAAATTCAACCAGCGAGTGCTCAACGGCATTGGCAAGCGCACCGGAGGAATTTTTCGCATCAATCCACCCGGTTCGATCGACAAAGGCTTTTAAACGGTGAGATACGGCATGAATTTGCGTTTCAACGTAGCGGCCCGGAACACGTGGATTTTCGAGCAAAAGGGCGGCAATATCATCATCATCGCCAAATCGCTCCGCAATGCGGCCAAGAATGGCGGAAGGCAAGGCGGCCCCGGGGTTATTCAGCAGCGTCTTGACGGCTCCAGCCTCGCCGACTTCGGAAATGGCGGCGCTGACCGGCACATTTACAATCCCGCGTCCAGCGACAGCGCGCTGCCGCCAGCCAACGACATCGACCAGCACATCATCGCCAATTCCCACCCCAAGCCGGAGAAACGGCACCGCGATGCGCCGAACCGGATCATTGGCGATGGTATTTGCCAGATCTGCCGGCACGTCCTGAAATTGCGCGACAAAACGGGCAAAGTCGCGACGAACCTCGTCATTGTCGTCACGGGCCAGGGCACGAAAAATACTTAAACCGGCCTGCCGTTCCTGCATGTCCAGCATGCCGGCATCAAAATCGATAAAAAGTCGTTTGCCCAGCCCGGCGCGTCGCGCCGCATTGGGGGTCTCGAGAATTGTCTGGAATTGATCGGCGGACAAAAAGGTCGGCATCAAACTCAAACCCAATCAGTGACCTTGCGAGCATCGCTGCCAAGGCTTAAGGAACCGTTCACCATAATTTCGCCATGTTTTCATTTGGCATAACCTGCCGGAACCGCAAACAGCCCGCGTTGCATTTCGCCAGGCTTAGTTTGAGCGTTTGTGAACAACCCTCCCCCCCACAATGGGCGCCCGCCGTCCCCAGACGGCGTCACGGCGGCATTGGCATCATTTGCTACGGTGTTCATGCCATAGGCTTTAAGGGTCGCAACCAGGGCCTGCGGCTTGGTGCTCTGCGCCGATGGGATCAAGCTGGATTGTTGGGGAAGAAAGAGATTGTAAAACGGCCGGTCCGCCGCGGCAAATGCTGTGGCCGACGGCATGGGGCTGGACTGCTCAAACCCTTGTCGGACGGCAGTATCGCCAGCCGGTCTTGGCGCCAACCCTGCCCTGGCCCGGTCAGGTGTGAGGTCCACAGGACCCGAACTGGCGATGGGATTTGTCGCCAATGCGCCAGAGGCTTCACTTTGACGGTGATACGCCACAAGATTTGAGTACACTTGCGCAAAAGTGCGGGCTTTGCCCCCGGATGTATAGAAAATGGACGGATTGGCCTTGGCGGCGGCTGGAAATTGCTGTGAAGCGATGTCGTTGGGCCGGTTGATCGCCGCCGAGATCAGTTGGCCGCCACCCCCAGCGCCCAGAAAGTGGGCAATGTAGAGTTCACCCTGGGTGGGCTCTCGACCTAACCTGGCTTGCAGTTTTTGCGCATTGGCTTGAGTAAGCTCCCCGGCCATCAAAGCCGCCGCGACGGGATTTGTGCGCAAGGCAAGAATTGCCGCCCTGGCTTTGGGGTCGGGTACATCGTACCGCCCTGAGGGCGACTTTTGAATTGCAGCGGCTACATCGCCCAGGCCGTATTTTGCTCCCGACGCCTTGAGGGTCTCCATCCAGGTCCCCTCAATGAACTGGAACAGACCCGTGGCGCTGGATGTCGATGCCTTAGCCGCAGCATTCAGCCCGCTTTCGCGTTTTGCCGTCTGTAGGAGATAATCAAATTCCGTGCCCGTCCGCCTCGAAGCAGCTTTCAGCGCCTGAGTAATCTGGTCAGGGGCGGAAACCGGTGCAATGGTCGACATGGACGAACTCCGGACGGTGCTGCATTATGGTTAATGCAAATCCGGTGCCAGGGTTTGTTGTATTGCGCCAGCCTGCTCTCCCACCAGGCTATCGCCCTCGTCAAAATTTATGGGGTGTTCGTCGGCTGGGGGAACAGGCTGGTGCGGATTATCAGGAAAAAGAGCAAATAGAGCGTTTCCGTTCTTAACGGAAGCGCACAAGACAGCAAGCGCTGCCCGGCGTGCATGCGCCGCGCCCGCGCAGGCTCGGTGCGCAGCACCGAAATAGCCGTGAGCGAAAACACCTAGAGTGATTCCGTTAAAAACGGAAACGCGCTAAAGTACGCCGGTTTGCTGGAGTTTGAATTCGAGAATTTCTTCATCGAAAGGGTGCAGCAGACATTCACTGGCGCCCTGCCAGATAGCAGCCCCCATGGCCTCGATATCAGCGCCGTCACTGACAAATACCAGAGGCGCGCGGCCATCGCTGGTGCGCGAAATCCGCCTCACGCCGTCTTCGTGGTCAAAGCCCTGACTGACAAGAACGATATCAGGGCGCAGCCAATCCAGGGTCTCAACTGCATTCTCAACGCCTGAGGCCGTCAGGCTGTCGAGCCCCAATTTGGCAAGCTGTCGCGCCATGGCGAGGGCGGTTTCCTCGTCAGGTTCCACAATCAGCGCAATCTTGCCTGTGCCACTCATCGGTCTTTTCCACTATTCCAGCCCGCCAAATTTTCGGGGGCCGGTCATCTGTTTTCTGTCATGACTTTTCAGCCGACATCCTGAATCAATGATTAACGCCTGAATGTGGCCGCTTTTTGCTCTTGATTATGACTTATTATCAACAAGTTATCGCCGAATATAAATACAGTATGTCAAATTTGGGTTCAGGATCTTTCAATTAAATCTGACGAATCGCTGCCACAATTCCCCTGTTTGGGGTCACAATTCGGGCCCAACAGGTTGATTGCCGCTCTTCGCTAAGCGGGGTATCAAATGTAAAACGCGAATATGGCAATCGTGGAGAAGACCATGGCCGGGTACTATTTTGAAGAATTCGAGGTCGGGCATGTTTACAAACACGCCATCCGCCGGACCATCACCGAAATGGACAACGTACTGTTTTCCACCCTGACGATGAACCACCAGCCGCTGCATATCGATTTTGATTTTTGCGAAAAGGAAACTGAATTCGGTCGCCCCCTGGTCAACAGCCTTTTCACTCTTGGCCTGATGATCGGCATTTCGGTGAACGACACCACCATCGGCACCACCATCGCCAATCTGGGCATGACCGAGGTGCGGTTTCCCAAACCAATTTTCCACGGCGATACGGTTGGCGTCACCACCAAGGTGGTCACCAAGCGCGAGAGCCGCTCACGGACGGACGCCGGCATAGTCGAATTTGAGCACCGGATGAAAAACCAGACCGGCGAACTTGTCGCCGTCTGCCGGCGTCAGGCGTTCATGCGCAAAAAGCCGGCGGAGTGATCGGTTTGCGCTCGCTGCTGTTTGTCCCCGCCGATGACACATCAAAGCTTGCCAAGGCACTGTTGTTGAATGCCGACGCCCTGATCCTTGATCTTGAAGACTCCATCGCCCCGGCCAACAAGGACCTTGCCCGGCGCAACGCCGCAAAGACCATCGGCGAGAACAGCGCCGGCGGCCCCAAACTCTATGTTCGGCTTAACCCCCTCACCTCCGGCCTGGTCGCCGCCGATCTCGATGCTGTCATGGCCGCCCGGCCCTACGGCCTCATGCAGCCCAAGGCCCGCTCGGCTGCCGATGCGGTGACTTTGTCGGCGATGATTGCCAGCCATGAGCGCAAATTGGGGATTGCGGAGGGAACGACGAGGCTCATCGTCCTGATCACCGAATCCGCCGCGGCGATGCAGGCGATGTCGGGTTACGATGCCGCCGGCAACCGTCTTGAGGCCTTAACCTGGGGGGCAGAGGATTTAAGCGCGGACATTGGCGCCACGGCCGCCAGAGATGAAAATGGCGCTTATACCGGGCCTTACGCCCTGGCGCGGAATTTAACCCTTGTGGCTGCCGCCGCCGCACAGACTGCCGCAATCGACACCGTTTTTCCTGATTTTCGCGATGGCAAGGGGTTTGCCCGCGATTGCTCTAACGCAGTCCGCGACGGTTTTACCGCCAAATTAGCTATCCACCCCGCCCAGGTGCCGGTAATCAACGAGATTTTCACACCCAGTGCCGCCGAGATCACCAAGGCCCAACAAATTGTCGCTGCTTTCAGTTCGGCGGATACCGGTGTTGTTGCCCTTGATGGCCGGATGCTCGACCGCCCTCACCTCCTAGGCGCCAAACGCCTGCTGGCGCGCGCGCGACAGTACAGCTGAATATACCCAAACTCACAATTGAGAAAAACGCTCTAACGTCCCGGACGCGCAAGGGAAAACACCTTATCAACGGCGCTGTAATCATGGTAGCCCAGACGGGCGAGCTGGTTGAGCCGTTTGGCGTCGACAAGACCATCAATCAAGGTTTCATCGGCGATGTGAATGCCGACCACCAGGCCGAATACCACCCGGTAGTGGCTGCATTGCCCATCCTCGCCCGGCAGATCAACGATTTTTAACGTCCGGCATTCCAGCGCCGCCGGCGCCTCGGCGACACGAGGCGCTTTTACAATTCGGCACTCAGCTTTGCGCAAACCGGCAAGTTCGAACTCGTCGACATTTGCATCCACATTGGCGGAACTGGCGTTCATCGCATCACGCAAGGCGTAAGATACAATGTTGCAAACAAATTCGCCTGTTGATTCCGCGTTCACCAGGCTGTCCTTGTTACCGCCGCTCGAAAACATCACCATCGGGGGGTCGTCCGATACCCCGTTGAAAAAACTGTAAGGCGCAAGATTGGCAATGCCCTCATCGCTGATTGTCGAGATCCAGCCGATCGGCCGCGGCGCCACCAGGGCTTTGAAGGGCCGGTGCGGCAGTCCGTGGTCATTTTTCCTGGGTTCGTAAAACATAGCCTAGTTTTCGCCTGTCCACTCAGTAACGATGTCGGCCATGACCGGGCGCGGCCTGTCGGCCACCGGCCCGTCATGGGTCCCAATGTGGATGAAACCGGCAATTTTTTCGTCGTCGCCCAAACCCAGCACCTTTGCGGCACCGGCGTCATAAGCCCACCATTCCGTCACCCACTGAGCCCCGTACCCCATGGCAATGGCCGCCGCAAGGACATTTTGACAGACAGCACCGGCGGAAAGTTCCTGTTCCCATTTTGGTATTTTGCGGTGTTGAGCAGCTTTTGAAATCACAGTAACTATGACCGGGGCCCGCAAAGCCAACCCGCGTTCATGGTCCAGGCGCTCCGCGTCGGCTTGGCTGTTTGCGGTCTGAAACGCCAATGCCATTGCCGAACCAAGGGCTTTTCGGGCGTTTCCGCGGATAATCAAGAAACGCCATGGTGCCAGTTTGCCATGATCGGGCACCCGGGCACCGGCGCGAAGTATGGTCTCAAGCGCGTCATCATCCGGCCCAGGTTCGCCCAGAAGGCGCGCAATGGTCGAGCGCCGACCAAGCATAAATTCGATAACGGAATTTTCTGATGTGTTCATGGTATTTGCCGTTTGGCGGTCTCCCACAGCGTATTTTGTTCGGATGAAAATTCAACAGTGCACGGATAAATCAGCAACCTGGATTGCCGCGTGCCAGAAGAAGGTTAGACTTGGCCTGGAATCGGGATGAAGGACGATCCATGGATTGGCGTTTCTGCCACGGCTTTACCTGCTCTGCAATCTTGCTAATTCTGGCGGTTTCCATATCGGCGGCGCCAGAGGCTGCAGATGCGCGGCCTCAGGGCCAAACCGGGCTACAGCCGGCAGCTGCGGAGCCGACCGACGCCATTATATTCGCCCAGACCAGGGCAAAGACCGCCCGTGACGTGGAACGGGAGCGCGCGAAAAAACTGGAAGACCAGAAGCGGAAGACCAGACGCAAACGCCGCAGCCGACGCAGAACCGCGGTAAAATCTCCCGCCATCAACGCCCCGCCCCCAATAAAAAAACCTGCAAACGTGGACACATCAGGCGGCCCCGGCGTCAGCCTATCCGCGGCGCTGACCGCCGGGGGGGCCCAGCTGACCAGCGGTGTTGTCTGGACGGTGGAACCATTGTCTGGCGAAACACCGCCTACCGTCACCGACGAATCACTGCCAACATTGCTGGTACCCGCCGGTCGGTATCGGATCACCGCCAAACTGAAGGGATTTCTGCAATCAGTGGAGGTCGACATTCCGGCCCAGGGCATCGCCCGCCTTGATCTTGCCTTCAACGCCGCCCGGTTGAAAGTCAATGTGCTTCCCGCAAAAGGGGCCATGCCACTTGAGACAGCGCGAATTCGCATTGTAAAAATCGATGTCGACGGCCTGCCGCCACTTGTCGATACCAACGTTGCGGTCTTTGATGACCTACTTCCGGCCGGAATATATCGAGTTGAGGCAGCCCTTGGCCTGGCCCGGGTCAGCGAAGATATCGGGCTGACCGCCGGTGCCAACCGGACGGTGGTTCTCAACCTGTCGGTCGGCTATGTCCGCCTGCGGGCCCGCCCCGCACCTGGCCGGGAGCCGCTTCCCAACGTCGTTTACGAGGTGTTGCCCGCAGACGGGCTGGATGCTGTTCCAAAACCTCTGGCCTCTAAATCCGGCGCTCAGGCGGTATTTGTCCTGCCCGCAGGAACCTATCGTGTCGTGGCCAGATATGGCGAGGCCAGCAGCCGCCAGGTCATTGATATCAAATCCAATACCTTCAGTGATATCGTCCTTGATCTTGATGCGGGACAGGTTGTCGTGACCTATGCGGATGTCGCATCTGAGCCCGGCGCGAGCGCTGCATTCCGGCTTATTCGCCACGATGGCGATGACGGACCAAGCCTAATTCTCAGCCGGACCGGCACCAGGCTCGATATCGGATTGCCCGTCGGTTCTTACACCGTCGAAGTCGAACTTGAAGACGGCCGCCGCGCTGACAAACCGTTTCTTGTCGAGCCGGGGACCCGCACAGAGGTCTCCGTTGTCCTGCCCGCATTGCCATCGGCGCAACTGACCCTTTCCGCCGGAATGATCGGTGGCGGCAGATTACCAGACGGCGACCGCGACTTGGATATTGCATTCAAAATAAGAAAAGCCGGGTTGCAAAACGAAGTGGCGAGTGGAACCTTGTCGCAAGACGCCACGGCGAGCCTGCCTGCGGGCGCCTATGAAATATCCGCGGTCCATACTCCAACGGGCGCGGCAACAGCGGCATCGGTTATTGTCGATGCCGGGGCGGCGTCAGCGTTGAAATTGGAATTCCCCCTTGGCACCGTCACCCTCGCTTTGGCTGAGAACAGCTCCGACCCCGCCGCCGAATGGGTCCTTACCGGTATCGATGGCAAGGAGGTTGCCCGCCATGTAGGCCCGAATGCGGATATCTCGCTAAACCCAGGTGAATACATTGTTACGCTGACCAGCAACGGCACCGCCAATACCGCCGCGCTCTCCGTAACAGAGGGAAAAATGACAACGATAATTCTGCCGGAAAATTGACCGGATTTGTGAGGCGGCCTGCCACGGAACGCCAAATTATGCTCTTATGTTGATACATTCCCTGTATTTCAGTCGGAAAACCGTTCACATACTCAACCGTCGTGTTCTAGTATCGGCGCTGGCGGTCTAAGGCCTGTGGACAATAAGAGAGAAATTTGATGCTTGGGAGCGGCCCCCGGCGACTTTGGCTTTTGTCCAATCTGGCACTTGGCGCCCTCGTTGCGCTGGGGGGCGTTGTTGTGGGCGGTCCTGTGGCCCGTGCCTCTGAAACCACAATGTTGCTGCTGGATGCGTCAAACTCCATGAACGGCAATTTCGACGGCAAACACCGGATAGACGCGGTAAAGCAGGCGATTTCAGAGAATATCCCGCGATATGATACCAGGCTGAAAATTGGTATGGTCGCGTTTGGCAACCGCGAACGCCGAAGCTGTAGCGATGTTGAAACCCTGGTAACGCCGGGTCCTGACAATGCTTCCAATCTTGTCATCGCCGCCAATGGCATAAAAGCGCAAGGCGTTTCTCTGCTTGGACAGGCGTTGTTGCGCGCCGCGACCGATGCTGATCACAAACGAAATCCAACATCGATAATCGCATTGGTCGACGGAGCCGGCGTCAAAGCCTGCGGCGTCGATGCCTGTCAGGCTGCCGCGGAATTGAACCGCGAAGCTCAGGACCTGACGGTCCATGTCATTGCCCTGTCGCCCAAACCCGCTGATGTGACGGCGCTGGAATGTGTGGCTTCAACCACCGGCGGGACTTACGTCACCGTCGCCAATGCGCGCCAGGTCCGCAATGCCCTGGACCTGGCTTTGCGGGCAGCGGTGAGCAAAGCTCAATCCCCTGCGTCAACCGCAGCAGCACCTGCCCCGAAACGCAAACCAAAACCGCCCGTTCTGGTGGACAATGCTCCGGCCCCACTGACAAAACCGGACCCTGCGGTTGCGAGCGCGGGCGCGCCGGCCAGCGGCGAGATTGGTACCGCCCCTGCCGAACCAGGCGTAGCTCCCGGCGCAGCTGACAACACAGTGTCATTTGCACCAACGCGGCCCGTTGCCAAAACTCCGGCCCAGGACCAGGTGGCGCAAATCCCGGCCAACCCCGGCCAGAAATCAGGAGCTGACAATCTGGTCGTGATGGCGCCAACGGCTCCAAACCAACTGCCCGGCACCGGCGGGCAAAATGAGCAGAAGCTGGCAAGCGCACCGGGAACCACGGTCCTTTACCGGCGCCCGGCCAAGCCAAAAAATCCCGCGCCGGACAGCGCCGATGCCAAGCCAACCGTAACCGTAAAAGCTGCTGATCCCGCCGGGGCACAAAACTCCAACGCCGCCGGCGGGGGCCTGACGATGGTACCCGCCGATCAGGCTGCAGTTGCGCCCGCGGCGCCTGCTGCCGCAGGTCTCAATGTCCAGGTCACGGCAGCTCCGGCAACCGGGACAGCGCCTTCAGCGGGAAGCGGCGCGGTACAGCTGGCCGCCATGATCGTTGCCAATGCAAAGCCTGTTCCCGAAGGCATGATGTGGCAGATTTTCCAGGAGGCCCAGGGCGGTGGTCGCGGCCCTCTGGCCCTGAGATCCTCGGACCCCTCGCCGGTCCTTAAGCTCCCCGCCGGACGCTATGTGGTCGAGGGTCGGTTTGGCAATGCAGTACGTGAAATGCCCGTGGTAATTGAAACCGACAAACAGACCGAAGCCAAACTGGTGCTGGATGTTGGTGGTTTGCAGCTTGTACCCGCTGTTGCGGGGGCGGCAAACGCCGACGCTGACATAACCAACGCCATATATGCCGCGGACAATCTGCAAAC